>NZ_BTPU01000024.1:0-12266 GCF_036985595.1 Vallitalea maricola
CTACTTTAATTTTACACTAACCATAAAAGTTGAATAAATAAATAAAATGAGTTGACAGTATATATATGTCTAAGGTATTATTTTAATATTAATTGATAGATTATAATAGTTAATTTGTGACTGTAACAATAAGTATATTCATTTATTAACTCATTACATTACTATAAATAACATAAATAAATAACAATCTTTAGGAGGATATAATCTATGAAGCATGAATTAGTCATTGTTTTGGATTTTGGTGGACAGTACAAACAATTGATTGCTAGACGTGTTAGAGAAGCTAGCGTTTATTGTGAAGTTATGCCTTTTGATACTCCACTTAGTAAAATAAAGGAGAAAAATCCTGTTGGTATTATATTCACAGGTGGACCAAGCGTTGTCTATGAAGAAAACGCACCTATGTTGGAAAAAGAACTATTTGAACTTGGTATTCCTGTTCTTGGAATCTGTTATGGTTCTCAATTAATGGGATATGTTCTCGGTGGAGAAGTTGAAAAAGCACAGCATAGAGAATATGGTAAAACAGATTTAACAGTCAATACTAATAATCTTATGTTTAAAGATGTAGAAGAAAATACAACATGCTGGATGAGTCATACTTATTATATAAGTAAACCACCAGTAGGTTTTGAAGTTATTGCGACTACAAAAACATGTCCAGTTGCAGCTATGGCAGATGTAGAGAAAAAATTATATGCTGTTCAATTTCATCCAGAAGTAGTTCATACACCAGAAGGAACTAAGATGTTAAGAAACTTCCTATATAATGTATGTGGCTGTAAGGGCGATTGGGTAATGACTGATTTCGCTAAAGAGCAAATTAGATTATTAAAAGAAAAAATAGGCGATAAAAAAGTTTTGTGTGCGCTTTCAGGTGGTGTTGACTCATCTGTAGCTGCATTACTTATCCATAAAGCAGTAGGAAAACAATTGACTTGTATATTTGTTGACCATGGACTTCTTCGTAAGAATGAGGGTGACGATGTAGAACGAATATTCAAGAAAGAATTTGACATGAACATTATTCGTGTCAATGCTGGAGAACAGTTTATATCAGCATTAGAAGGTATAAGTGATCCAGAGAGAAAACGTAAGATTATCGGTGAAGAATTCATCAGAGTTTTTGAAGCTGAAGCTAAAAAAATTGGAACTGTTGATTTCTTAGTTCAAGGAACAATCTATCCAGATGTTATTGAAAGCGGAACTAAGAACGCAGCAGTAATCAAGAGTCACCATAATGTTGGAGGACTTCCTGACTATGTTGATTTCAAAGAGATTATTGAGCCTCTAAGAGATCTATTCAAAGATGAAGTTAGAGATGTAGGACGTGCAATAGGTATACCTGAATTCTTAGTAAGCCGTCAGCCATTCCCAGGTCCAGGACTTGCTATAAGAATCATAGGAGATATCACTAAAGACAAAATTGCAATATTACAAGATGCAGATTATATCTTTAGAGAAGAAGTGAGAAACGCTGGTCTTGATAAAGAGATATGGCAGTATTTTGCAGTTCTTACTAACTCAAAAAGTGTTGGAGTAATGGGTGATGAAAGAACATATCATTATACTATAGCTCTAAGAGGGGTAACTAGTATAGACGGAATGACTGCTGACTGGGCTAGAATACCTTACGATGTACTTGAAAAAATGTCTGTTCGTATTGTTAATGAAGTGGATAATGTTAATAGAATTGTTTATGATATTACTAGTAAGCCACCGGCTACTATTGAGTGGGAATAGAAGCGAATGTTATAAACACTGCTTTTCAGTGATTATAGGATAATTCAGCAAATAAAACATTTATTAAAGATAAACTAACAAACAGACAAATCAACTCCTATTAATATAATATTAGGGGTTGATTTTTTATAGTCATTTGAGTATAAGTTCTGAAATGAATCTGCAAGAAATGTAATTATAATAGAGTTAATCTATAATTTGAGTTATTATATGATACAAAGTTAATAAATACGGCTTGTATACAAAATATAATATAGATATTTGTAACAGCTATTGTATATTTTTATACAGAGCTTCAACCACTGATTGCATTGTTTTATTAAAATCGCGTTTTAGCTCACATTCCCATATAATTATAACTTGTATTCCCATATTTTGTAGATCATTTTTATTCTTAATATCTCTAGCCTTATTTTTGTTAATTTTGTCAAGCCAAAACGAAGTATTGCTTTTTGGAGTTTTATAGTATTTACAATTTTCATGTCCATGCCAAAAACATCCATTAATAAAAATAGCAGTATTATATTTAGAAAGATATACATCAGGACTACCTGGTATTTTCCTGTAATGTTTTCGATACCTAAAGCCATTATGATATAAATACTGACGAACCATTAGTTCAGGTTTTGTATCTTTACCCCTGATTTTTGACATTATTTCACTTCTCTTTTTTTTAGAAACAGTATCAACCAAATCATCACCTTCTTATATTTCTATAGTCCTATATATAATATGTGTAAAATTATATTTAATATAACTAATAAAGAAAAGAAATAAACAGAACATACATTTGAATAAAAAGGTTGAAAAATCAAATATACTATGTTATTATAAATATAGAAAGGGTGAAAATATGTCAAATAATAGTGGTTGGGGAGGAGTAAGAAAAGGTGCTGGCAGGACTCCACTGGAAGCCAATAAAAAAAGAAAAGGCGCTAAGATATATATCACGGATAAAGTCAAGGAAGATATAGCAGAATATGGACTAGGAAAAAGCTTCTCTGATAAAGCTGTGGAATTAATAAATTCTGAAATAGAAAAAAGAATGAAACAATAGTGCTTGGAGGAAAAGATATGAGAAAAACAGTTGTTGAGCTTTTCGCAGGAGTTGGAGGATTTAGAGTAGGACTTGAGAAGTCATCCAGAGAATGGGATTTTGTTTGGGCAAATCAGTGGGAGCCACTTAGAAAGGCTCAAGACGCATATAAATGTTATGTACACCATTTTGGAGAAAGTGAACGTCATGTTAATGTAGATATTAATGAAATAGATAAAAAGAGTATTCCAGATCATAATCTTCTTGTTGGAGGATTTCCTTGTCAAGATTATAGTGTAGCTTCTACTGGAGCTAAAGGTATTCAAGGGAAAAAAGGTGTGTTATGGTGGAATATATTTGAAATTCTTAAAGCTAAAAATCCAGCTTTCGTTCTTCTAGAAAATGTAGACAGACTATTAAAATCCCCTTCAAGTCAGAGAGGTAGAGATTTTGGAATAATGCTCTCTTGCTTAAAAGAACTAGGTTACGGTGTAGAATGGAGAGTTATTAATGCTGCTGAATACGGTTTGCCACAAAGAAGAAGAAGAGTATTTATATTTGCATTTAGAAATGATACCAAATACTATAATGATTATAAGAATCTAAATTTTAGAGAATGTATACATAGTAAGGGCTTTTTCTATAGTCAATTTCCTATTAGTGATGAAGATGGATTATCTAATCAATGTAGATTAGATTATAAAAATATAATCGAGGTGTCTAATCAATTCAGTTTCAAGTTTATGAATTCTGGAGTTATGATAAATGGATATATATATACAGAATCTGTACAGGCTGATTATAATGGTAAATATGGACTGTTAAAAAATATTTTGGAAGGTAATGTTGATAGTATATATTATTTAAACGGTGAACTAGGTGATTGGAAATATATGAAAGGTGCTAAAAGGATTGAGAGAGTTAGTAAAACTGGTCACAAGTATATTTTCTCAGAAGGGAAAATTGCTTTTCCTGACCCAATTGATAAACCTTCGAGAACAATGTTAACAAGTGAAGCTTCAAAAAATAGGAGTACTCATATAGTTAACGACCCACACACAGGTAAAATGAGGAAATTAACACCATTAGAATGTGAAAGATTAAATGGATTTCCTGATAATTGGACTGATACAGGGATGTCAGAGAGATTTAGATACTTCTGTATGGGAAACGCCTTAGTTGTTAATTTAGTTGAACTTATGGGTAAGAAACTTAATAAGATTGTGGATTATGAGGAATAGAGGTCAAAGGTGACCCCTATTCTAATCTCGCCGAATTTTGGTGTTAATTAAGCTTTTTAATAATCCCTATTTTTTTATTACCTTTTTTTTGATGTTTAATTTCAAATTTTTTTGGTGGTCCAAGTCCAATAATTACCATAGGGACAGTAAGTAGATTATTTAACGGAATTAGGTAACGCAGAAATTTTTCATATGTTCCTGTTGCACTATCAAATCCTCCAGCTTTTTTCATTGATTCTGTTGCGCAAATAATTATACCAGCCTTCGTTTGAATAGCTTTTTCTACATGATTTAGTTCACTAGCTAATATAGGTTTTATTAAATTCCAAGCAATAGCTTCTCCATGATTAAAGGCTACTTCTATAGAGATATTATCTTTAGCAAAATCTAGTTTCCATCTGTTCTTTTGGTATTTAGTATCGTTGAAAATAGGACTTTGATTCTTCCAATGTAAAGCAATTAATTCTTTTTCAATTAGAGAATTTAATGCCTCAGAGATACTTTTCGCTTTTCTTTTTTGGGTTTGAAAATAGTTAATGATATCATCATCAGTAATATTATCTAATGTATTAGTTATTTCTTTCCATAAATTGTTGAATTTAGGTTGTGTTTCAAATATTTCCAATCCATATCTAAATGAATGAGTTATATAGTCCATTATATCCCCTTCTTTTTAATATAACTAAATAAAACATTGATTGTGATTACTTAGTTAATCCAGTTTTATTTATCTGGTTTAGAATAAAATTATTATTTAACCAAAAACATTGCTTGGTCATCCATCTTCCATCAGGTAATTCATCTGCATTTTTATTAAACGGTTCATATGAAGCTTTACTAGCATGTGGTCTTACATGACAAACATTATTGTCAGAGGCTGAGGGCAAGTTATTAAAAACTTTGGTTTTTCGTTTAGTTAAAATAACTCCATTTTTAATGGTTTCTATTGTCTTAAGCCAAACTTGTCTTACTTCGGTTTCAATAATATTTACGGGCATATTCCAAAACATAGTTTTTTCAAGGATTAATTTCTGAGTATTATCAAATCTATATATTATAAAAAAGAATTTAGTTTCATTAAGCTTACATCTAAAGTTTGAATTTTCCCAAGTTTCATTAATTAAGGATTTAAATTCAAATGCTGGAAAGGACATATGTTGTTTAATAATTCCGTTTGATTCAATTCTAATTGTTTTAATTTCAATATTAGCTTTATTAAACTCTTCGGCTGAATTTGAATTTACACCAAGGATTTTTAAGGCAACTTTGGAGGTTTTATCTTTTGCATGTAAAGATACGTTAAATTCTGAACAAAGTGATTCAATATCTCTTCCATAATACTTAGAAATCTTGTTTTCTACATATGTTTCTAAAGTTTGATGTTCTAATATACTCGAGTCCTTTATTATAGGTTCATAAGTTTGCTTTTTTTCGAGGATATAATTTCTTAGAATGTGAGTCATATACGAGTTTTTAAGTGAGAAAGCTCTTTGTTGAGCTTTAGTATCCGAGTATGGTTGCTTTCTGTAGTTATCCTCTTTTCGACTGCCTTTCGTACAGGCGCCTAGATACATTGTATCTCCTTCAGATAGTTCGTGTGCTTTTCCTTCACGAATTTTATTAACAATCTTATTCCAGTCTTGTTCAATAATTTGAAAATCTTCTTTTGGATACTGGAATAGCTGAGCATATTTTATTATAAAATCCAATCTATCTGCTTTATCATAATCGTGAAGGTAAAATAACAGTAGCAATAAGCTGTTTTTATGTAGAAAAGAACTGGTGGAAAAACTTTCGTTAACTATTTCTTCAAAATTTATTACATTCATAACAAGTCTTTCCTTAGCTGAATAAGGTATTGGATTTTTTTTTGTTTTTTTAATTCTTTTATATGGTGTTACTTTTAGTTCAACCCCTGCATTATTAAAGTCAGGTTCTTTATCACTGTTTAATTCATACATAAAGTGATACTTTTCTATTATTTGCCCTAATCCTCCTTTACCTTTATATTCTTCATGTGCATCAGTCAAAATTTCTCTGAATGTTAAACCTTCTATTTGTTTGGCATAACTCTCAATTGATTTGGGTGAATACTCATCGTAGGGTAGAGTATTGTTCATTGAACTTCATCCTCTCTTTAGTTTGCTTGATAGTACAAATGTATTATATAGTATTTATATGTACATTTCAAATATTGTGTACTTCTTTGGGATAAAAAAACATACTGCTATACAGTATTGAAAGACAAAACTTAAATAAACATTAGACTAACTAGTTAGTCAGTTGGTTATAAAATGTGATAAATATGGATTTGAAAAAAGATAGTACTGAGGTTTTTGAATAAATTATCCCTCACATAACCACATCCACTAATTATCCCTCTAATCTACTAAAATAGACATATAGTAAGAAAATAACTTTCCAACCTACAAAAAAACCGAATATTTATCCTGAAATAACAAAAAACATTCGGATTTATATTGACATGGAAAATTTTCTCTGATAAAATAAGGTTTGTAATAGAATATCGGATGGAGGGTTAAAGATGGAAAGATTCTTTAAACTTAGACAAAACAATACCAATGTAAAGACTGAAATATTTGCTGGTATTACTACTTTCATGACAATGGCATACATATTAATCGTTAATCCAAGTATATTATCTGGATTACAAACAGCTGATGGATTCATACCTACTGGTATGGATAAAGGTGCAATATTTACTGCAACAGCATTAGCTGCAATTATTGGTACTTTGATAATGGCTTTAGTAGCTAATTATCCATTTGCACTTGCTCCAGGTATGGGACTTAACGCATTCTTTGCTTTTACTGTAGTTCTTAAGATGGGATACAGTTGGCAAGTAGCTCTAACAGCAGTATTTGTAGAAGGTATCATTTTCATAGTTTTAACATTTGTTAATGTCAGAGAGGCATTATTCAATGCTATACCAATGAACCTTAAATATGCAGTTAGTGCAGGTATCGGTTTATTTATCGCTTTTATAGGATTACAAAACGCAGGTATAGTAGTTACTGACCCTGCAACATTGGTTACACTTGGTGATATGACTTCAGGTGCAGTAATACTTGCTATTATTGGTGTTTTAGTCACTGCAATATTAGTTGTATTAAAAGTTAAAGGATCAATATTATTAGGTATTTTGATTACTTGGATACTTGGAATGATAGCACAAGCTATTGGAATTTTTAATCCAGTATTCAGTGTAATTCCAACGGATGTTTTCTCAGCACCTCCTAGTATAGCACCAATCGCCTTCAAATTTGATTTTAGTGCATTAGCTTTAGCTAACTTCTGGGTTGTTGTTTTCTCATTCCTATTTGTTGACTTATTCGATACATTAGGAACTTTGATAGGTGTTTCTAGTAAAGCTGGATACCTTGACAAAGATGGTAAATTACCAAAGATCAAACATGCATTATTTGCAGACTCAGTTGCTACAGTAGCAGGAGCATGTTTAGGTACTTCAACAACAACAACTTATGTTGAAAGTGCATCAGGAGTAGCTGATGGTGGTAGAACTGGATTGACATCTTTAACAACTGCAGTATTTTTTGCACTTGCATTATTCTTCTCACCAATTTTACTTTCTGTTCCAGCATTTGCAACTGCACCAGCATTAATAATTGTTGGATTCTATATGATAGAATCAATTGCTAAAGTAGATTTCAGTGATTTAACAGAATCTATTCCAGCTTTCTTAACAATTCTTGTTATGCCTTTGACATATAGTATTTCAGAAGGTATCGTGTTTGGAGTAGTTTCATATACAATTATTAACTTATGTGTGAACAAGGGTAAAAAAGTTCATCCAATTATGTATGTACTTTCAGTACTATTTGTGTTAAAATACATATTATTATAAAATTAAATATATCTTCTGTATGACTGGCGGAAGTGGGAGTACCCACAGGGAGTACAGAATTATAATTATGCCGACCGCCTGGGCAATAGACCGTTATAGAGTCTATGTGCTCAGGCGGTCTTTTATTATCTTAGTGATAAGCTTTTTGCTTTTCATGTCTTATTAATTAATAGAGAGGATAGATAAAATGAAACAATGGCATAATTTTAAAGAAGGAATATGGAAACAAGAAATTAATGTAAGAGATTTTATACAAAAGAATTATAATCCTTATGAAGGGGATAATAGTTTTTTACAAGGACCTACTAAGAGGACTAATGAACTTAATGAACACTTCAAAGAATTGAAAAAAGAAGAACTTGATAGAGGCGTTCTTGATATTGATACAAGAACGGTATCATCCTTGTTGACTTTTGAACCAGGTTATATTGACAAAGATAAAGAAATCATAAAAGGTTTACAAACTGATAAACCATTGAAAAGATCAATCAATCCTTTTGGTGGAATTCGTATGACTAGAAATGCTTGTCAGGCATATGGATATGAAGTTGACGAAAAAGTCGAGGAAGAATTCAAATATAGAACAACCCATAATGACGGTGTTTATCGTGTTTACTCAGATGAAATGAAATTAGTAAGAAAGACAGGTGTTATTACAGGGTTACCTGATGCATATGGCAGAGGTAGAATAATAGGAGACTATCGTAGAGTTGCTCTCTATGGTATAGATCATCTAATACAGGAGAAACAATTAGATAAGAAAAAATATAGCAATGAAATAATGTCAGATGAAAATATTAAGTTGCTTGAAGAATTATATAGACAAATAGATTTCTTGGATAAGTTGAAAGAAATGGCGAAATTATATGGAGATGATATCTCACTTCCAGCTGAAAATGCAAGAGAAGCGATACAATGGATATATTATGTATACCTAGGAGCTATAAAAGAACAAAATGGTGCAGCTATGTCGCTAGGTCGTATCAGTACATTTATAGATATTTATATTGAAAGAGATATAGCAAGTGGACTAATCACAGAAGCCAGAGCACAAGAATTAATTGATGATTTAGTGTTAAAATTACGTATGGCAAGACAACTAAGGACTCCTGAATATAATGAACTTTTTGCAGGGGACCCAATGTGGATTACAGAAGCAATAGGTGGTATGGGTGAAGATGGAAGAACATTAGTTACTAAGAGTTCATATAGATTCATTAATACTTTATATACTTTAGGTTCAGCACCAGAACCTAATATAACAATTTTATGGTCAAAAGAATTACCAGCTGATTTCAAGAAATTCTGTGCAAAAGTATCAATTGACACAGATTCCATACAATATGAAAATGACGATTTGATGCGTTCTCTATATGGAGATGATTATGGTATAGCATGTTGTGTATCAGCTATGAAAATAGGAAAACAAATGCAGTTCTTTGGAGCAAGATGTAATATGCCAAAAGTATTATTAATGGCATTGAATGGCGGCAAGGATGAAATAAAAGGTATTCAGGTAGGACCAGAAATGCAACCATTGGAGGGAGAAGTTCTTGTTTATAAAGATGTACTTGAACGCTTCAAAAAGTACCAGCAATGGTTATGTAAGTTGTATGTGAATACTATGAATGTAATACATTATATGCACGATAAATACGCTTATGAGAAGCTTCAAATGGCTCTACACGATACTGAGGTTGAACGTACTATGGCTTTTGGTATGGCAGGACTTTCAGTAATGGCAGATTCCCTTAGTGCTATTAAATATGCAAAAGTTATTCCAATACGTAATGAAGTTGGATTGATTATAGATTTTAACATCATAGGTGATTATCCGAAATACGGTAATGATGATGACAGGGTAGATAGAATCGCAAGTGATTTAACAACAGGTTTTATTGATGAATTAAAGAAGCATAAGACTTACAGAAATTCGACTCCTTCATTATCTATTCTAACCATAACATCTAATGTTGTCTATGGTAAGAAAACAGGTTCTACACCTGATGGTAGAAAGAAGGGACAACCTTTTGCACCAGGAGCTAATCCTATGCACAATCGTGACCACAAAGGAGCATTGGCATCACTTAACTCTGTGGCAAAGATTCCTTATGATAGCTGTTTAGACGGAATATCATGTACTTTCTCTATTCAGCCTAAGACTTTAGGGAAGAGTGATGATGAACAAGTAAAAAATCTTGTCAGCATTTTAGATGGTTATTTCTATCAAACTGGACATCATATAAATGTCAACGTATTGGATAGAGAAAAGTTGATAGATGCTATGGAACATCCAGAAAAATATCCTAACCTGACTATAAGGGTATCAGGATATGCAGTTAATTTTAATAGATTAAGCAGAGAACAACAGGAAGAGGTTATTAATAGAACTTTTCATGGTAAATATTAAGACTTGCCTTCCATAAAATATAAAATAAAAAGGAGATTAGAAATATGAAAAGAGCGTTAATCAGTGTTTCAGATAAAGCGGGTATAGTAGAATTTGCTAAGAAGTTAGTAGAGCTTGGAGTTGAGATTATTTCAACTGGTGGAACTGCTAAGAAACTTATCGAGAATGGTGTAAAAGTAATCGGTATTTCAGAAGTTACAGGATTTCCAGAGTGCCTAGATGGAAGAGTTAAGACACTTCATCCTAATATTCACGCTGGATTGCTTGCAATGAGAAGTAACGAAGAACATATGAAACAATTAGAAGAATTAAATGTTACTCCTATAGATTTAGTAGTAGTTAATCTTTATCCATTTAAACAAACAATCTTAAAAGATGGAGTAACCAGAGAAGAAGCTATTGAAAACATTGATATAGGTGGTCCAACGATGCTTCGTTCAGCAGCTAAGAATTTCCAAGATGTTGCTGTAGTAGTAGACCCAGAGGATTATGATACAGTATTAAAAGAAGTTGAAGAGAAAGGCGAAGTATCATATGAAACAAAATTTTATTTATGTTCTAAGGTGTTTGAGCATACATCACACTATGATACTTTAATAGCTAATTATATGAGAAAGCAAAGAAATGCTAATGATTATCCAGAAACAATTAGTATGACATTCGAGAAAGTGCAAGATATGAGATATGGTGAAAATCCACATCAAAAAGCTGCTTTCTATAGAGAAGTAGGGAATACAAAAGGATGTCTTACTAACGCTAAACAGTTACATGGTAAAGCATTATCTTTTAACAACATAAACGATACTAATGGAGCACTTGAATTATTAAAAGAATTTGATGAACCTACAGTTGTAGCTTGTAAGCATGCTAATCCATGTGGAGTAGGTAGTGCAGATAATATTTGTGATGCATATCTGAAAGCTTATAAAACTGATCCAGTTTCTATATATGGTGGAATAATTGTAGCTAATAGAGAAATTGATAAAGATACTGCAGAGGAAATCAATAAGATATTTGTTGAGATTGTAGTTGCACCAAGTTATAGTGAAGAAGCAATAGAGGAGCTCACTAAGAAAAAGAATATCAGAGTACTTACATTAGAGAATATATTACAAAAACAACCTGATACAGCATATGATCTTAAAAAAGTAAGTGGTGGATTACTTATTCAAACAATAGATAATGAGTTATTACCTAATGATCTTGAAGTTTTAACAAAAGCTAAACCATCCAAAGAACAAATGGAAGATTTGAAATTCGCTTGGAAAGTTGTTAAGTTTGCAAAATCTAATGGTATTGCTATAGGAAAAGATAAGATGTCTCTTGGTGTTGGACCTGGACAGGTTAATCGTATATGGGCTTGTAAGCAAGCTATTAGACACGCTGCAGAGCATCTAGGAGCTGATTCGTTAAAAGGTGCAAGCCTTGCATCAGATGCTTATTTCCCATTCCCAGACTGTGTTGAAGAAGCTGCAAAAGCGGGAATTACTTGTATTATACAACCAGGTGGTTCTATAAGGGATAAATTATCTATAGAGGCTTGTGATAAATATGGTATTGCTATGGTGTTTACTGGAATGAGACATTTTAGACATTAATATTTAGTAATTAAATTAGAGCATTTAAGAGGGGCGTATATCTTAAATGCTTTTTTAACATTATAAAATATATGGTTAGTACAAGTAAGTCAGAAAAAGTATTTTGTTCTGCCTTGGTTATTGCAAAATAGTATATGTATATGTTACGCCAGCTACTTGCTCGTCCTGAGCCAACAAATAATAATGGACATCGAGTCCATCATTATTTCTGACAGCCCTACTAGGACTGTCAGATTAAATGCTGGGTTCGGCGTCCTGCCTCACTACTCCACATATACATATACTCTTTTGCTTTAAGTAACCGTTAATAGTATCACAAAACACTTTTTCTTCTTACTTAGAATACTCAAGG
>NZ_BTPU01000025.1:0-133740 GCF_036985595.1 Vallitalea maricola
GCTACCGGAGTTTTTACCACTGAGTCATGCGACTCTGTGGTCTTATGCGGTATTAGCACACTTTTCAATGTGTTATCCCCCTGCATAGGGCAGGTTACCCACGCGTTACTCACCCGTCCGCCGCTTTCCACTATCTAAATCACCCGAAGGTTCAATAGATAGCTTCTCGCTCGACTTGCATGTGTTAAGCACGCCGCCAGCGTTCATCCTGAGCCAGGATCAAACTCTCATGTTAAAGTTTTAATCTTGACCAGATTGCTCTGGCTTATATTTTATAGACTATCGTCTTATCCATTAATTTACTAAGGAATTTTCTTGGGTAAAACTTTATATACTAAAGTTTTGTTGTCTAATATACTATTTATTTTTCATTGTTCAAAACTGCGTCGGAGACTATAATAACAAATTATTAGAAATGTGTCAAGCATTTTTCATAAAAAAGTTTTTTATTTATTGTTTTATTACTTATTATAATACTATTAACTTTGATAATATCGGTATAATTTCTTCCTTAATATACATCGTTAATACGTACTAAAATATTATTGCTTAGTTAACTAATACATATTAAAAAATATTTTAAATTATTTTTTGATATCTAGTTTTGTGAGTCTCAATTTATTACCACAATAAAAAACACAAATATAATATCAACAAAAAGACTATCATATTATTCTATTCATTTTTGATATGATAGTCTCTCTGTTTTTATACTATATCTTATCTAACTGTGTCTTGCACAAAATAAGCTGCGCTATTATCAGCCCAATATTGTACAGCGACCTTTTCTGTATTATCATTAATACTCCATTGTGTTTCACCAGCATATGGCATCCATTGACTCCATGTGTTTCCGTCATCATTGGATACTCTTAAGTATTTTGCACCTGCTGCTGAATGATGTAATACAATATCATTAGAATCTGCATCTCTAACTAAATTCTCATCAATAGTCCAATATTTTGATGGATTAGCTATTGGATTAGTATCTATTCCTTTTCTGAATCTAGACTCAAATTTACCATATAAATGTTTTCCATCTGTACTCTTAGCATTTTCTAGTATCTCTACTGAATGTATTCCATCATTGACGTTTGTTATATATGTAAGAGTTTTATTATTACTCTCATAGGATAAATCGGATGCTGAAACTGCATTACCATCATAACGGAATGCGTCTTTTACACTGTTTTCATCCATTTCTTTACTGAATTTCTCAGAAATAGTTTGTGTATCACTATCTACTCTATTATCATGTTCTGGTGTTACTGATGTTACAACAGGATCTAGACTTTGTAAATTATCAGCTCTAACAAAAACTTTTGTTTCATAAGGTCCAACCCATAATGAACTCATCTTACCGTTTTCACCAAGACGATATCTTTCAGATGGGTTTATTGCGTTAACAATTTCGTCACCTTCATTCCAACCTGTATGGAAATCTTTTGCTTCTATATTGTCTGACCAAGTGTTAAATGCAACCATTACCCAGTTCTTTTGGTCTCCCCAAACACGGCTATATACATAAACACCATTGCCTGCATCTGGTTGACACCATCTTTCATACAATTCATCTGTATTTTGAAGTGCTGGATATTGTCTTCTTAAATTCATGATTTTTTGAACATATTGATATGAAGGATTACACATATCAAAGTTATCTTTTACAGCTGGATTAGTATCTGTTTTACAATTAATATCATACCATGCTACACTGCTCATAAAATCTTCACGTGATATACCGCCAAGAGCAGTACCTTCTGAAGAAAATCCTTGTTCATCTCCATAATAGAAAAGAGGTACACCAGGCCATAATGCAATTACACTACTTGCAAGGTTAGATTTTTTGAAACCATCGTTTGCACTTGCCATTCTCCATTGGTCGTGATTATCATAGAAATTAAGCATTGTATATCTTGATTCATTTTTTTGTGGATCCCAGAAATCATAGGCTTCCTTGTCTTTATCATATTGAACCTTACACTGATTCAACTTACCATAAGCTTGATCTTTGATTGCTGGCATGAAGAAATTGAAATACATCTGATAGTTGATACCACCATCCATTGTATATGTATTATCAATAAATGAATAAGGATTTCCCCATTGAGAAGGTTCTTTTCCTCTTCCTACCATTGTAGCACCACGTCCACGATCACAATAGAATTCACCAAATATAAAGAAGTTATCTTTTCCAAGACTTGCTGCATAATCTTTTACTGCTGGAGCCCATCTCTTAAAAAAGTAAAGAGGTACCTGCATAGGGGTATCCATACGAATACCATCAATGTCTGTTGTTGCAATCAAGGATTTTGTCATAGCAATAATCTTATCTTGAACACGAGGATGAGTTGTTCTAAGGTCATCTAATGAACCATAGATTTTTCCTAAATGGTTGCACCATGCATCACCGTAATCTGTAAGATCACCATTATGATGGAAATCACTATTCCAGAAAGAACCTGTTCCCATACCAGAATCAGTCTTTTTATTCCCCCCGGAATCATACACATCACAGTACTGTCCTTCAGGTATAAATGTATTATCTACAGTAAAATCTTGATAAGTTTCGTTTGGATCTCTAGGTACTAATCTATATTCGCCATTATGAAGTCTAAATGGTGCACCTTCATTTTGGTGTCCTTCAAAGTAATATAAGTCAGACATATGGTTAACAATCATATCAACAATTACATACATTCCTTTTGAATGTGCTGCATCTACCATTTCTCTAAAATCATCTATTGTTCCAAATCTGTCATCAACTAACGTAAAATCTATTTCTCCATATCCGTGATACGAGTTACATCTGTTTTGAAATACTGGTGAAATCCATATAGCTGTATAGCCTAGAGATTTTATATAATCTAATTTATCAGCTATTCCTTTAAAATCTCCACCGTGACGAGCATCAACTTTATAAAGGTCATATCCGCCATATTTGCCTTCATTGTTTGATGGGTCTCCATCTGCAAATCTATCTGTAATGAATTGGTACATTGGAACTGTTCTCCAATCATTTGGTGAAGGAAAATAGCTATGTCCTTCCCATTGACCGTAATAACCTGCTGGATTAGAACCATCTTGACTATAGTTTACATTCCAAGCAGCATTATCATTGGTTCTTGGAGCTGCTAGCCCTGTATTGGTCATAAGACCTAATGCTAGTGGGAGAACCAAAGCTTTTGATATTATTTTTGATTTTTTCATGTTTTATACCTCCTGAAAACTCCCCAATAAAATCGGGGAGTTAAGTCTTAATTATTTAGCTACCATGTGAAAATCATTTCCATCATTGTTTTCCCAAAATCCTTCTGCTCCTCCACGGTTGTATAGGATGTGGAAACAGTAATCAATGGTATCATTTTCATTTACTTCAACATCTGCTTCATACCATACTTTAAAATTATGATTTTCATCATATCCATATTTACAAGTCATTGGTACGTCTTTTATTTCGTTCCATCCGTTAACTCCATAATGAAGTATTACTGCTTCAGTATAAAGACTTGGTTCATACCAACTGTTGTAAACAACCTTGCATGTTACCTTTTGAGCAGGAGCAGCGGCAAAAACATTTGCTGATAAGCTTCCTGAGATTAATAACATAACTGTCAAAAACATGATACTAGATATTTTTTTCATAATCGTTCATCCTTTCTATATGTTTTTATTATTCAAACGATTCACGTAGTATTTTAGGACAAAGGGAAAATAATTTCAAGAGTGATAAAAGGTAGGAAATAACAGAAATATGTCGATAAATAAAAGGTTTGGTCGAGAGGCATTTTTAGTTAAAATATTATATAATCATGATATTATTTTTTTTATAAAAATCAGCGAAATATTTTTTAACGTAAATTTTTTGTTAACGATATATCAAATAGTTTGTGATTTTATATAACATAATAGCTAATACAATATAATTTTCATGATTTTTTACAAAATATTTTTTCATGGGTTTGTTGAATTATTATGTAAAAGAAGAAGAACTACGCGGAAAATTAGAGGTTTAGCGTAGTTCTAAGTTAGTAAACTTATTAATGATTCCATTCTGTGGTTTTCATGCCGCCATCGTTCATTATTCCTAATAGGATGCCTATTGTACATAGAGCTTTTACTATTGTCATTATCTGTTCATTGTCTACCTGTAATCCAAGGTTAGTAAGTATCAGGATAACAGCGCTTGCTATTCCTAAGACAGTCTTTGTGTTGGTTAGTTTTTGTAGGATTCTTTTCATGGTGTTACCTCCTTTCTTACATGTTTATCCCAGGTTGCTTATTATTGCTAGGATAGTTGCAGTTAGACCTACTATCCAGCCGATGTATTCTCTGTATGCTTTTTTATTGGTTGTATGATCTTCTAGTCTTTGGACTCTATCATCTACGTCATTAATCACTTGTCTAAGTCCATTGTAATCTCTTATTAGGGTTTTTGTTTCTGTCATTGCAATGGTAAGATCATTGGTTTCTTTGGTAACCTTTTGTATTGCTTCATAGAATTCTTTTTGTGTGACAACGTTGTTCATTTTCAACCTCCTTTTGTGTGGGTATTTCTTATATAAGATATTGGGTTAAGTTTATTTTAGCATGGGGGAGCACGACATTAACACGAAGTGATGTTGTTTTTATTTAACTAAATTAAATAAATATGATTGTTAAGATATCATTTGTATTAATATTAAATTATGCTTTTCAATCTATATATTTGTTATTTAGTATAATAAAAACACCCTTCACAGGATGTTATGTTCAAATATTGATTATTAAGGATTCTATATTACAAAAGCAGATTCTCTAATTATTCTATTTATAATAATTACCCGTATATTTTATTATCAATGCTTTCTACAATATATTTTCTATAGCAATCATAAATAATATAATTGACAGTTGTTTTAAAAACTTTTAATTTAAAGTGCTGTGCATTTATCATTTTTAACTGGAATTTACCTACTTCTCCTTTCATTTTTGCCTCTCCAGATATAATAAGCTTACCAGTAAGATTTACACTTGTTAGCTTAATATAATCACCTTTTATCTTTTTACCTTCATCATCATAAATAATACCATCCATTTGTTTAAACTCTTTAATGTTACAAGCATTGAAATATGACCAATGGATGTATTTGAATCCAGTATTCCAATATCCACCTTCAAGTATCCTGCACGCAAGGCAATTATTAAATAACTCTTCTTCTTTTTCTTGTATTATCTCTAGATTCGTCTCTAGATTTTCTTCAGCCTGCATAATTTTTTTCCTAAGTTCCTTACGTTGTTCCTCAGTAAGATTTGTATTCATTAAATCTTTTCTACCTTTTATAACAGTTTTTTTACTATCTTTTATTTTTTTTAATAATTTATTTCTTTCTTTTTCTTTCTTTTTACAGTCATTAGTAACATTTCTATACTTTTGTTTATACATATATAATTCCCCTATGATATTTTACTATAGTATATGTTTTTCAACAAAAAAATGCTTACTATACATCTCTTGAGTATAGTTTTAAGGCATAAAGGACATAGCTTTTTATGCTACATCCCGCCTATTATTTGGTAATGATCTACCAAATTTGAATATTATAATTATATCCAGAATACTTTCTTAGATAACTTTTAATTGTAATACGTAATTGCATCCTATGACGCACTAAACTGCTTCGCTATGTTCTATAATATAGTTCTCAATAGCTATCTTATATCCAGCATGTATAATATCATATATTGTAAATACTTCGTTCGTCTTTGGATTAAATCTCTTTTTAATAATTCTTTCTGCTATAATTCCAACTATTATTTCATTAATCATTAAAATATATCTACATTGTTATTCTCATTCAAAAGCAATTGATTTTCAAGCTCCTCATATGTAGGCTTTACCTCAATGTCTTCCGTAATAGGCACATGATGGGTGACACTGACATCTATTGAAACAATTCTTTTATTAGTAATAGTTCCATAAGGAATTTCTATATAAGGAATCCCTACAGGATATACATGTGGCAAAATGTCACCATCTGCTTCACCAGATTGATACCATATTTTACCTTTAGAATCATAGATTATTAAATTACCTCTTTCCATAAATATATACCTCTTTCTCTTATTTATCCAATTGCTACCCATTCAATTGTAGCTGTTGTACTCCCACGGTTTGCATAAGGAGCAATATCTGTACTTTCAAATCCATTATCATTAATGGTAATCCAATTACTTTCATACATACTACTATTTCCACCAACACTCACACCTGCAAAAGCACCGTGTGAAGATGAATAGTGAATTTTCCCTTCTGTGGTATAGCCATGATTATAGAAATATTGATATTCACTATATACTGCAAAACCGATTCTTGGCTTGTAACTAGTACTACCTTCTGCTGCTGTGATTTTAGAGGTTGTTATAACTATTTTAGGTCTAAACACCAAATTTGAAATTTTAACATAATGTGAGTCCCCATTTGCCATCCCCAAATTATGTATTTTTCCAGTTGCCATTTTAAGTCCTTCTCTTAAACTGCCAACAATTCCGTTAATATTAATTCCTTGTCTTATATTACTAGCAATCAAATTATTTAAATTCATAGTTCCTATAATCTCTGTAGCATCATCATTGCTGAACGTTTTACCAGCTAGTACATGTTCAGCAAGAGCGTTTCCCTCTGCACTAGCCTGCAAGAAAAAATGTGTTCCGTTATACCATACGGTGTAAGGTTTGCCACTTTTAATGTTTGGTGCTACTGTAATATTAGGTTTATACAATCTTTTAGCGCCCTTGCCATTAATATTAATTGTTGTAGTGTTTCCATTATTATTTGCTTTTGCAATAAATGTTAGCTTCATATTTGTTTTATAAGCTGTTACACTAGGCATATTTAACGTTATAGCTGTACCTGTTCCACTTGCCACTATTACGTTCGCAATATCAGTCAACTGCGAACCAACTTCCCCCAAAGCATCCTCAACATTATCCCCAGTAAACTTACCACCTTCATCTTTTATCTTTATCATATCTGCATCATGTGTATCTGGATGATTATAATTATTGGCATTATCTTCTACGCCACTTAACTTCTCATCCATATTCCCCACTTTTTCATCTATCTTATCCCAGTTATCATTCATCATACTTTTAATATTAAACGTATCTTCTCCATCTATAGCTGGATCTACTTTATAGAGATTAAGTTTTGATGTGTAATCTGACATTAGATAACACCTCCTTCGAATAGATTTAATTTCGTATTTTGTAATTCGTTGATTGTTCTATTGTCATGTATATCTTTTACCAACAGATATTTAATGTTATACTTCACTCCCAGATGGGCTGGAATAATCTGTTCAATAGCTTCTTTTACAGCTTTCATATTACTTGGTATACCATAAAAACTATTGAACTTTATATTTATTTTCCCATCTGCAAAGGTTACTTCAACATCACCATTAGTCCAAGAATCTACTACATCTTTTATCAGTTGTTCATCTATCTTACCTATTCCACGTATTTTACTACGTATCCTAGAACGCCTATCTTCATCGGTATCTTTACTATTACTATCTTGTATCCCAGTATCTTTTTCCCAATTGCTAAGTCCTGTAGTAGCAGTATCTAAAAACATTTGATTATAGAGTTCTTTCATATGCGCTTTCAAGTCATCAAACTTTTTATCTTCCACTTCCATTATTAACTGAAATTCTCTTATACCAGAGTAGTAATCAGGTAGATACTGCATTAAGTCTGTATTATTCATTTAGAGTCACCGTCCCTATTACTGGCACCCTGTTTGTTAATACAACATTACTTGTACCACCATTAATAGTTAGGTTAGAATAATCACTTCCACCTGCTTGTGAGATAGCATCTAGAAGTATAGCACCTACTTTGGCATAGCTGATTGAATAATTATCTTTATCCTGCCAGTTATCAGATATCAAATCAGTAAAATATCTACCTAGTTCTTTTGTAAATATATTTTTTACATCATCTTTATTCGCATCTATTACTGTAGCTGTTAAATCTATACTCTGTGATGCTGCTGCTGCTATTGTACATTTTGCTCCTATTGGAGCTGTACCTTTACCTTTTCCCTCTTTATTCGGGTCAATATACTCTTGAATCTTATCAACTAATGCTTGTGATGCTGGCTGCATTAGGGTATCTACAACTATTACTTTAACTGTATAGTCTCCATTCCATCTTGGAATTACTTTAGCAGCTCCAACACCTTTGATATCTTTAGCCCACTTTTGATAGTGATAGATATTTCCTGAAGTGGCAGATTTCTTGACTTTTTCCTGCTGTCTATCAAGTAGGGATTCATCAGTTTCCATATCTTCACCTGGAACAATGACATCTTGTAAAACTGCTGACATCAATCCTTCTATTTCTTCTATAGGGATAAGTGTTCCTGTATCTGAGTTACCTTTTAGTCCTTCTTGCTCACATTCTAGGGTTACATTTTCTATTCCACCACTATTGTCTTTTACAACATATGTAAGATCACCTAGACCAAATCTACTACCAACCTTAGGAATGACCCCTGTGAATGCACCTTTTCGAATTGCTTTAGTAGCATTTCTCCTATAGATACCAAAATCAGCACATTTTCTATCTAAAAACTCACCACTTGATGAAGTTACAAAGGACATTTTTAATGCTGTATCAAGGTCGATATATAACTGTGCCAGTTCAGCGCAGGCTGGGGCGATTGCATCATATATAATACTTCCTTGCCTCTTATCTACCGTATCTGGTATTTTTGACATTGCATCATCCACAATTAATTCATAGGTCATATGCTCAAACATTAACCATCACCTCGCTTTCAAAAGAACCCTCAACACTGATGACTTTAAATCTTACTGACATACTTTCTCCCTCATGGGAAAATACAAAATCAGTAATGTTAGTAATGCGGTCATCGGTAGTTAGTGCATCTCTTATTCGTCGTCTTAGTTCCATCTCTATATAATCGCTATCTTTTCCTATTAATCCATTTAGCTCTGATCCATAAGAAAAATCATATATAAGATATTGATACCTAGCTGTTTCCAAGATTTTGAATACAGCTTGTTTTATTGCATCAATACCATCAATGTAATCATTTATTTTTCCTTCTAACAAATTTAATTTATAGGTTTTTGTTTGTGGTATTATTTCTTCAAAATCCTTTATATTTGTTCCGCTTATAGGTATCATGTCGCCACCACCTTATCTAGCACAATGTATTGTTGTCCACCTTGTGCTCTTAAAAGTACTACTTTATCCCCAATATGCAATGCATTATTAACAGTTACTGTGCTTGTCAAAACCAAGAAATCCTCATCAAGTATAAATCTCTGGTCCACTTGTATCTGTAAGGGATGTATTTTTATAACTTGTCCATAGTAAAAAGTTACATCTTGGCTGTTATCTTTTACCCCTTGATTAATCTGCTTTAATGCCCCAATAAATTTCTGTGTATTACTCATCTATATCACCTTCAATGTTAAGCTCATTGTATGTTGATTGTTACTAAAGTTATGTTTTGCATTGTCAACAATAAATCTTTGTTTAAGGTCTATGCCTTTTATATCAACATATATTGAATTTCCTGCTCTTATAGATAAATCACCAATACAATCAAGACTTAATCCTTTTACTACTCTATTTTTAACAGATTGCAGCTGATTAGCCCTTTTCCGAATCTGTGCTTCATTTAACTTGTCATTGACTTTTTCATAGTACTGGAGAAGTCCCCATTTTTTAATATTGCTGCTATCTTTTACAATAAATACTTCTCTTTTACCAGTTTGTTTATTGTCTTTATATAGCTTTATCTTATTATATGAATCTCCATCTATACTTCTATCATAGGAATAACTTGTCAATAGACTGCTATCTCCAATAATCAGATCTGTAAACATACTTGTTATATTCTTAAGGGTTATACTTCCAAAGGAATCATATAATACATACATTTTACCTGTGTTAATCAAAGTATTGTCCAAGGTCTTATATATAATGTCTAGAAGTGTCTGCCCATCTTCAACCATTAGAGGTATTTTGTAATCAGTATTTTCTATTGTTCCTAATTTAATGTTAAAATCAGTAGCAATCTTTTTTATGATTTCATCTGCTCTTTTGTTCTTGAATACGTATGTATCCTTATTAAGCAAATACCTTATTTGGTCATAAGCTGTGATACTGAGAGTTTCATCTGATGACCTTTTGATTTTAAATATATAACCGTAGAATATACCAATGTTATCTTTTTTGAAGTATATAATGCTTCCTTCACTTATTTCTAACCCTTTTTCTATGACTAAGGTAAAAGATAATTCAGAGGCTTTTCCTACTCTAACTGTATCCCATGTAATGCTGGTCACCAACTGACTAATATCATGGATATTGCCATTGGATGTATTTTGCATAATTAGATTAATCATAGTCTCACCTCGTTTTGAGGTATTTTCAGCTTCTGTCCTGGATATATCAGGTTAGGGTTTTTTATGTTATTTATCTGAGCTATTTTATTGTACAAGTTACCGTTTCCCAGTTGTAGTTTAGCTATTTTCCATAGGGTATCACCTTTTTTTACTATGTAAGTCTTAGGTATTACCTTAGTTACTGGTCTTGCGCCTTGATAGTCTTTGGTATAAGCCATTTTGCCATTGTTATTAGATAGTGTTATTCGTCTAGCTTTGAATTCACGGTATTCTGTTAGGCTCATGGTATAGTAGATATCCCCCACTTCTCCTGCTTTTTCAGTTATTTCAAAGTCTTCTATCATCCATAGTCTATCTATAGGGTAATATCCACCTGTTACTTTGAATGTTAGAATCTTATTGTTCTGTTTCCAACTATATATTTTGTTCACATAAACACTTGGATGTTCTAAGTTATTCGTCATTACAAATGGTGCTTCTTCTAATGGAAAGAAACTGCTGATACTTATTTTCAAAAGTTTTCTATCACCTGATCTGACTACTTCACCAAACTGGTAGATATTATAGGTTTCTGTGTTCCCTGACTGAGTGACATTAATCTCTTCTGGATTGACTGGGAGTAGTATTTCTTCTTCACTATTATCTAATAGTCCTATATAAAATTTATACATCTATGCATACACCCCCTGTGCTGAATTAGTGACTTCTGTTACAAGAGCTTCGGTTATTTTCCCAAGAAGTCTATCTGCGTCTGCATTTTCATTGACAGTCATATCGCCCATTGATACTGTTGGAGTTAAGGTTACAAAATTCTGTATCATTTCGCGTTCTGCTACGTCTCTCATAAGTTTTACATCTTCATCGGCAATGTCTACATCATCATTTATCTTATTAACTTGTACCCCTACATCTTTGCTCTTGCCTGTTCCATTAGCTTTACTTTGTAACTGTCCTGTTCCTTCAACTTTACTTTCTAACTGTGCTATACCTAACTTTTCTTTTAATTCGTCTGCTGAGAAGTTTTCTATAGCCCCTGCTACAGCTTCTTTTGCACCACTTAAATCAACTTTACCTTTTCTGATAAATTTTCCTGTTGCTTCAGCTGCTCCACTGAAATCGACTTTTAGATGATCTATTTTACCTATATTTGCGCCTAGCCTATTAAGTCCAGAAATAATTATATTGATCCCATCTATGAATGGATTAACAAATATATTCAAGAATGTATTGATACCATCACCAGCAAATCTAATTATTCCTTCTGCTGCCGATGCAAGACCTTCTATCAGACCATTTATTCCCCATTCAACGAAATCAAAGAAACCTCTTGTTAAATTGGCAACTGCTGTTCTGACAGGCTCCATAGTTGCAATAAGTGTTATAAGAATTGTAATTAAAATTATAATAGCTTTAATTACTATCATAGTCGGATTGGCTTCTTGTATAGCTTTTAAAATTCTTTCTTTAATTATACGTATTTCCATAACTGCATTATGAATGGTCGTTGCTAATGTTATTGCTCCAATTGCTAATGCAACAGCTCCTAGAACAGCCAAAACAATATGAGAATTCTCAATCACTACAGATAACATAGAATTAATCATATCCATTAATGGTTTCACATAATCTAATAGCATCATAACTCCACCAATTATTTTTTCTATAATTACCATTATCAGGTCAAGCATCGCTACAAACTCTTTACTATCAAAAAATGCTAATACTTTTTCTAAAACCGGTTGTATGGCTGTTGCAATCCTACCACCCATATCAACCCATGTATTATTCCATTTTTCTTTTATCTTATTAACCGTATTTGAAAATTTTTCATCCTGTGTAATACCTAGCTTAATATTTTTCCCTATTGGTGTTTCCCAGAATTTTTTTATATAACTAGTTGCTTTCTCAATTCCTACAGGAATACCCGAAAACCATTTTTTCTTCTTAGTAGAACCTTTTTCTCCTGCTTCTGTTTTGCTTTCTGATTCTTTATTTTTCTTTCCTATCAATTGATTCATCTTATTAATGATACCTTTCATAGGATTTTCCATTGTTTCCTTTACATTACTAATTTCTTTAATTTTATCAGAGAGTTTGAATCCTTTCTTCATCTTATCAATAACTTTGTATCCTTCTTCAATCTTATCTTTATAAGTATTGAATGTAGCTATATTTTTTTCTATTGTAGTACTTAATTTATTCAACATCTCTACTGAATTATTTATTGTTGTTATTGCCGTCATGTATTCACCACCTTCATTAACGTGTCTTATTATAAGCCTTCTTCTCAGCTTCTATATGTAAATCTACACTAGCCATTACAAAAGCTTTTTCACGTCTTGGTAAATCTACAAATTGTTGAGGGAGTAAGTTTATTTTATGTAGTAGATAATGAGCATAATTAGCATCTGAATCTCCCTCAATAATTAGTTTTTTGCCTGTTCTTTTAACTCCTCAAGGTCTGTATAACCAGATAAAGTCTGAATTTGATCTGCTAATGTAGCAATCTCTCCAGGTAACATAACTTTCTTGATATAATCTTCTGGTGTTACGCAACCAACACTTTTAATACTATCTGCTTCTTCAAACTTAGGGTCTACAGTTCCTTTTATAGCAATTAATCTATTGAATTTGCTTACATCAAAATCAACTTTTCCTTTTTTACCTGTACGCATACATATTTTCTGGATATCTGACATTTCACTGTCTGTAATGGCTCTTATCTTGAATTTTAATAAGCTGCCTTTTTTGTCTTTGAATCTATTAGAAACTAGTACCTCTTCTGTGATATTATCAATAATATTTTCATTTAAAAATGCTTGTAAACTACTCATTCTCTTCACTCCTCTAATTGTTTTATATCTTCATAGAGTAAGGAAAGCAAAAGCCTCCCTTTACACATATGAAAATAGTTGTGTTTGTTTTTTTTTAAACTTTAACCTATTCTACGACATTAAATTTATTTAATACTTCAATATCATCGAATGTAAAGCTTAATTCTTCATCTAATACATCTTTATCAATATCAAGTTGTCCTATGATAACACTATCAATATTGCAGTTTTTTAGTACAACTGTTTGTTTTCCAGCTTCACTTGCTGGGTCTTCATTCACTACTTGAATGTCAAAGTATACATCTTTTCCTGTTTTTATATAATCAAGCATCAATTGTCTGAATTCACTTGTTATATAATAGATAGTCATACTTCCTGTACCTTTCCAGCCAGTAGCTTTACTATGAGTTGCTCTACTGCCTAGAACTTTAATCTCTGATTTATTCTTTTCAATCTTGGCATCGATTTTCTTAATATAAGCCATTTCTTTTACAACGCCGTCGATTGTCTTAAAGACTTTTCCTTCTCTTCCTGATATAATATCTTGTGCTTTTAAAATCGCCATATTATTTCACCTCCACAGTCATATACAGTTTTTCCATTCCATCTACAGGTTGTGCAGCTATTCTTACTACAACAACATCTGTATCTGTACTAGCTAATACTTGTACATCTTTTCCAGTATCTAAGTTAGTGATAGAATCATTGTTCTGGTATTTTTGCAGGCATTTAATGATTTCATTCTTAAGAAGGTTTCTGCCATCTTCATTGTTGCTTATTTTACCAATGAAATATTCATTTCCAACTTTGGTAATGTCATTATTGATTGCATCCAATGTACGAATGACTCTGTTTTTCCTGAACATTCTACCTTTATCTTTTGTATAAGTATGTAATGTGTTAATATCGTACTCTACTCTTGCTTTTCCATCATAACCAGTGAATAAGAATTCTCCGTCATTGATAGCTGACTCTATAGCTGAATAGTTATATTTCTTGTCTACATCTACAGCTCCGTCATAGAAATCATATGTTAATGATTTATTAGTGTTAGCTGCTGCTGTTGCTCCTGCTACCCAAGCAGTTGCTTTCTTAGCTTCTAATGTAGTACCATCTTCAAGTACTACACCATTTTTGACACTGATAATTCCTTCATAATTAGCATTACTGTAATTTTCAGCTACTAATACTACTTTATTACCTTCATCATCTCTAAGTCTTTTGATCCATTGTTTGAATGCATCTTTTATACCTATATCTGTCACATCGTATAATGCGCATGTATTAAAGTAATATACTTCAATAGCTTCTCTGTATGCTGTATAATTCTCTGAAGCAACTGTACCATTAGTACCGCCTGTTAAGCTTGCACCAGCTGTTGCAGTCAATGAATCTGAACCACTGAATACAACAAATTCATTGTCTTGCAAGTCTTGTACAGTCTTTACTCCTTGTTGGATATCTACAAGTTTAGTTCCAATAAAAGTTTTAACATTGAAGTTTTCACCTTCTGCTTCTATTGTAATTTTTAAGTCATTACCTTTTGTACCTGTGTATTTTGCAGTTGCAGTCAAATTACCTTCTGTTACAGCAGCTTTTGAGCCATCTGCCATAGTATTCAACCTATAAACTAAAACTTTCTCAGCTCTTTTTAAACCTTCTCTGATTGGTACTAAGTTATATAATTCTTCTCCGAAAATAGGAAGCGTATCCGTATTCTGTGATACTTCTATTACCTCTTGTTCAGGACCAAAGTCAAGGTTTAAAGGCATTGTTATGATACCCCTATGTAATTCGTCTGTCTCCATGCTTGTTTGTTGAAAATTAATATATACTCCTGGTCTTACTTTATTTTGAGTAGTCCATGTTCCACCCATTTGTAGCACCTTCCTTTCAAATGTTATGTTTCTCAGTTTCTGATAAGTGATCTAATAAATATGTGATTTAGCGTTACTTACTTGAATTCAACATTTTTGTTAATACCTTTTATAATAGAATCCACAGCGTCTTTTGGTTTTAATGTCTTAAGTTGAATAGAAAATCTGTAATGTAACGTATCTTCTGTTATTTCACTTATTCTTTCCCCAATTCTTATCAAAGTATTTTCTATTTCTAGATACCCTAGCTCTTCGTCAAGTTTGTCTGATATATCCCAATATTTTTCATTTTTATTAGAGTCATCTAAGTAACCTACAATATCTAGCTTTACGTTTTGTTTTATTATATCTCTCTGATTATAAGCAGTTTTTTCTTCTACTTTAATTCTTAGAGCTGGTTTAACGATTTCTGATATTGGTTTGTCTTCTAGGTAAATATTATAATTAGGATATAGATTTTCTAACTTTACTTTCAAAGCGTTTTTTACTTTGTTAATCATCTGTTTCCCTCCCAGCCTATATATGTAAGATTAATTATTAATCCTGTCACATATTTTATTTTCGTAATGCATTACTAAAAACGATCGTTTAGACAGCAGCTTTTGTCTTAGCTGACTGGCTTGTATATATAATAACATTACCTAACACGACATTAACACGTCATTTAATAACTTTTTTATAATTTTTCTCAATTCTTTGAATCTGCCTTGATGACATACCTAATTTCTCTGCTGTTTTCTCTTGGGTTAAGCCTTTTATAACTCTATAATAAAAAACTTTATTATTTTTTCCTTGTGTCTTAGAAAACTCTTGGTCCACTTTTTCTTTTTCTTGTTTTAACTGCTGTAATCTTTCTTGCTGTAATGATATGTATTTTTCTATGGTATCAGATTCGTTTTGATAGGATTCTAATAGGGTTTCTAGGACTATGATCCTTTGTTGTAAATCTTCGTATGAATTGTATATGATGTTAATTTTTCTCCCCCCTTTTGGTACAATTCTTTTGAAAGATAATGACTTCAACTAGATGATAACATTGACCAGAACGACATTAACACGTCATAAATAAAATATAACCCTCCACTATAACATCAGGGTTTTTATATATGGTACAATAATAAATATATTGAGGTGATTATAATGAACACTTACAGAACATCCCAAATAGCAGATATCATAGGAATACATCCTAATACAGTTAGATTATATGAAGAATTAGGGCTTATCCCAAAACCAGAACGCCAATCAAATGGTTATCGAATTTTCACTGATTTGCATATCGTTATTTTTAAGCTTGCTAGGACAGCGTTACAAATAGAAGTATTACAAAACGGTTTGCGAAAAAAGATAGTTACCATGATTAAGACAGCAGCTTCTGGAAACTTTGATTATGCCCTTACCCTCACACACGAATATTTATATCAAATACACCAAGAACAAGAAAATGCTGAGGAAGCCGTCAACATTGTGAAACAACTATTATCTGGAAAACAGGATATAAAAATCTTGAAAATGAAAAGGAAAGAAGTATCAAAATATCTTGGTATCTCAATGGGGTCTCTAAGAAATTGGGAAATGAATGGATTATTATCCGTAAAACGAACAGAAAACGGTTATCGTATTTATACAAATAAAGATATAAAAAGATTAAAAATCATTCGCTCCCTACGCTGTGCCAACTATTCACTTGAAGCCATTCTACGTATGTTAAATGCATTATCCTACAATCCAGAGGTAAATATCGAAGAAGTACTTAATACCCCAAAAGCAACAGATGATATTATATCTGTATGTGATAAGCTTATTATTTCCTTACATGAAGCTGAAAACAATGCAAAAACCATTATTCAACAGTTAAACGATATAAAAATTAGATTTGCATACCCTCCACTATAACACCAACCTTTGCATTGGTGTTATTCTTTTTTTGTAAAGTTCAACAAAAGGAGGATAAACACATGAAAGAAGCAATCAAAGTGAATCAGCTTTCTAAAGCCTATAATGAGTTGCCTGTGGTAAAAAACGTAAGTATATCAGTCAAAAAAGGGACAGTATTCGGTTTACTTGGTGCCAATGGTGCGGGAAAAACAACAACTATTGAGTGCATTTTGGGTACAAAAAAATTTGATAGTGGAACAGTTTCCATTCTTGGGGTAGATCCACAAAAGAATAGAAAAGAACTGTTCGAAAAGGTGGGTGTTCAATTTCAGGAAGCAAACTATCAGGATAGAATTACAGTGGGTGAGTTGTGCCAGGTCACACAATCACTTTATAAAAAAACAGCAATCTACCATAACTTATTAAAAGAATTTGGAATCTTTGATAAGTTAAAAAGCCCAGTTAGTACATTATCAGGGGGCGAGCGGCAAAGACTTTTTATCATTCTTGCTCTTATACCAGAACCAGAAATAGTTTTTCTAGATGAATTGACCACTGGATTAGACGCTAGAGCCAGACGTGATGTTTGGAAAATACTTTCCAGTTTAAAAACAAAAGGACTGACTATCTTGTTGACCTCTCATTTTATGGACGAGGTTGAAGCCTTATGTGATAGTATTTGTATCTTAAAAAAGGGAGAAATAGTATTCTATGGAACTGTTAGTGAAGCAATTGCCCAAAGTCCTTGTGAAAAATTTGAGGATGCTTACCTTTGGTATACAGATGAGGAGGATAAAGAATATGAAAACATTTCGAACAATGCTTAAAACAGAATTAAAATTATCTCTGAGGGGAATGGATATGTTTATTTTTGCTATCTGTATGCCCCTTGTTGTGTTAATAATTCTTGGTATCATATACGGAAACAAACCAGCTTTTGACGGTGCTGATTTTACTTTCCTAGAACAATCTTTCGGTGCACTTATTACAATTTCCATATGTGCTGGTGGTGTTATGGGATTACCTCTTGTGGTATCAGATTACAGGAGCAAAAAAATTCTAAAACGTTTTCAAGTCACTCCAATAAGTCCTACAATGATATTGTTAGTACAGGTAGTTATTTACACCCTATATTCAATTACCTCACTATTATTGATTTATTTGGCTGCAACATTATTCTTCGATTTCAAGTTTAATGGTTCATGGCTACAGTTTTTTATTGGTTATATCTTGGTTATGTTATCTATGTTCAGTATTGGAATGATGGTAGGAGGAATTGCACCTAATGTAAAAAGCGCCAGTATAATTGCAAGCATTTTGTATTTTCCCATGCTTATTTTTTCAGGTGCTACCTTGCCATATGAAGTTATGCCTGAGGCACTTCAGAAAGTATCGGATATTTTACCTCTGACACAAGGAATAAAAATTCTAAAATCAACCTCTCTAGGTTTATCAACAGATACTACTGTCTTGCCAATAATTATAATGGTTCTTATAGCTGTAATCTGTATCGCTATTTCAATTAAATTTTTTAGATGGGAATAGTAAGATTTGATTAAGGATAGATTTAAGCAGGGGCTTTTTCCTCTGCTTAACAAGCCATAATCCCATTTTCCAACTTTTTCTCGATTCTCTGTACTTGTCTAGCTGACATATATAATTTTTCAGCGGTCTGTTCTTGGGTCATACCTTTGACAATTCTATAATAAAAAACTCTCTCATTAGTTCCTTCTAACCCACCCATTATAGTATCTATCTTCTCTTTTTCCTTTATCAAACGGATAAGTTCTTCCTCATGCAGTAATATATGTGAATCCATTATCTTAATTTCCTTTAAGTAAGTCATGTATGATATTCTCTCATCCTTGACTTTTATAACACTTTGTTTTCCACTTTCTAATACATTTACAAGCAATTCCTTCTCTTTTTTATAAGATTCCAATCTTAATTCTATAACAGATATTCTTTTTAATAAATCCTCATAAGAGCCATATAAAATATTCATTCATTAACCTCCAATTTGTTCTGATATTTCTTTATACTTAACTATTATTATAAGTTCAATATTCTAAAGGAAAATTATGATTACTCAAAACGAGTAGTTAAGTATAAAAAAATATATTTCATTAATTTTGTAATATAAAACGAGATAAGTACATTTATTATTATTACCGTAATAATATTATACTACTCATTATGAGTATTGTCAATGAACAATTTGACAATTTTATGATTAATTTACTCAAAATGCGTAGTCAAATTTATAGAATAGCCTTGATAATACTACAAACAAAGAAATACCTATGTTAACCATAATTACTTAGGTTTATTATGGTTAACATAAATATATTTATTATCATTATATTGCTTATCTATCAGTTTAAATAGTTGATTAGATGCTAATACAGCTTTCTTTTTATTACTGAATACAACTGTTCTTATATCTTTATCCAGTAAATAATCACTGCCGCATATGGATATAACACAGATATTCTTATTATCAATGAATCTGGAAGCCATATCGCCAATAAATTCATTTATAATTATACCTTTTTTATCCTTATTTTTCTCAAGGAAACATTCTAATTCTTTTACAGAATCCATTTCATGGATAAGTTCCTTATTAAAATCATCTCTGATATATTCCATAATTCTCTTATCATTAAATCTACTGGTCACAAGAAAGATTTCTTCTCTATTATATGTCTTTTTTATAGATGCTATTGCCTTAGAAAAGTTCCAAGTAATCTTATGAAAATATCTATCTTCAATTAAACTGTCAACTATTATCATGGGTGCGGATATTTTAGTTGATAGTTTATAGAATATATCTCCCCTTACATTAATTAAAAATACACCTTCTAAAACTCTCTTTGATATAATGTCAATTTCAGGTTTTGTAACGCTGATAGTACTTACAATAACATCATAGTTATTCCTTCTCATTACTTTTTCCAGCTCTCTCACCAAATCTGTATATAAGAATTTTTCCCAAGGGTCTTCCTTTTCACTAGTAATGATTAGTATACCTATAAGAGAAGATTTTTTATTGGCAAGAGTCCTGGCAGCTATGTTAGGAACATAGTTCAATTCATAAGCCACTTCCAGGATTTTCTCTCTTGTTTTAAGACTAATCTTCTGATCAGTTCTGTTATTAAGTACATAAGAAACTGATGCTACTGACACGCCAGCATGGTCAGCAATATCTTTCAGCGTAACCTTTTTCATTATATCACCTTTATCTGTTGGATTAATTATATTTAGATTATATTATTTAATTCAACATATTTCCTTATTTATTATAAAAATTATTTCATATATTATACTATATAATAATTAAAACACAAATAAATATATTATTAAACCCTTAAAATTAAAAATGAATTTTCTTTCATTACAACTTCATAAGATAGATTCATTTCCTGTTGGTTATAGATATCTTCTACCTTTTTATTCATAAGTTGTTCTGGTAATGTAATATTAAGCTCTTGGTTACTATTATTCATGATGATATATAATTCTTGTTCATCACTTACCTTTTTGTAGATTAGATATTCTTTTTCATTATCGTAATCAACCCATCTAAGTTCTGTACTATTAAAAGCTTTATAAGTATTTCTAAGGTTAATTAATGTCTTAAGATGATTTTTTATCTTATCATTGTGTTTATTATTATCCCAAACCATACACTTCCTGTTGTTAGGGTCAGTATTTCCATTTACTCCTACTTCACTTCCATAGTAGATACTTGGAGTCCCTGGGAATGTAAATTGGAATAAATATGCTAGATTTGTTTTATCAGCATTTTCATAGCAGACTGTCAAAATCCTCTCTGTATCATGGCTGTCTACTAGATTAAACATATTTTTCAATATATTTTTAGGATATGTAGTTAGTACTCTATTAACTGATTCTATAAAATGAGATGGTTTTATATGTACATTATTATTTTTCCCAAAAAAGGACCAAATAGGCATTAATAGGTCATAATTCATAGTTGAATCAAATTGTCCTGAATGTAACCATGGGAAGGCTTCATCCCAATTTTCTCCGATAATTACAACGTCTTTTTTTACACCTTTTACTTCTTTTCTGAATTCTCTCCAGAATTCATGAGATACTTCATTGGATACATCTAATCGCCATCCATCTATATCGTATTCTTCTATCCAATATTTGGCTGCTCCCAATAGATGCTCTTTAACTATTTCATTATCTGTATTCCATTTTGGCATTCTAGGTGTAAAACCAAAAGTAGCATAATTAAAGTTGACCAAATTTTCATATGTCATATTATCTATATCTGGATCATTATTATCATCTAGAGGGAAATTGACAACAGAATCTCCATTTATATAGAAGCAGTCATAATATTTGGAGTCTCTTCCTTTTTTAACAACATCCTGCCAATAAGGATGTCTCCATCCACAGTGATTAAATACTGCATCAAGCATTATTCTAATCCCTCTTTTGTGAGCTTCCTGTACTAGTTCTTTAAAGGTATCATTAGTCCCAAAATGAGAGTCAATTTTATAATAATCTTCTATATCGTATTTGTGACTAGAAGGAGATTGGAATATTGGTGTAAAATAAATTCCTGTGAATCCCATTTCTTTTATATAATCTAATTTGTTGATGACACCTCTTAAGTCTCCGCCAAAAAACATATCATTGGTAACATTATCAATGCTTCCCCATTCTAATACATTCTCATCGTTGATGGATGAATCACCATTACAAAATCTTTCAGTAAAAATCTGATACCATGTAGTATCCGCCACCCACTCAGGAGCATCATAAATGTCTTCATGATTCACATAAGGGAAATTGAAGAAATTTTCCAAGTTATATATTCTTTTCTTATCGTCAACAATATTCAAATCAATAATTTCCCTGCTGCCAAAAATTACTTTTGTATCTTTATTTTTAATCAGGAAGGCATATTTAGCTCTTTTCCATTTTGGTTTAATCTCACAGAACCAATAGTCATGGATACCTGTTGAATATTCTTTTAACATAGGTATACCTAATGAACTATCTGCCTTCCATTCACTTATATTAACTTCATCTTCTTTTGGACCATAGTGGAATGGGTCTCCATATATTAATTTTATTTCATCTACTTCATCTTTTCCTGTTCGAATTTTTATATGAACCGTTTCTTTATCATATGCATATGCATATTTACTTTTCGCTTCATGATAGATTGCTGCAATATTCATTATGTTTTCCTCCTGATGCTCTTAATCAATTTCTTTTAAATTGTTTTTATATTGTTATTTTGACAAAGCCTGATTATTTTCCTATAATAATCTAGTCAATTCAGATATTATTCTCTTTTTTAATTAATTCTGATCTCCGTTTCTGTATCAAAAAAGTGTATTGCAGATAGATCAAAACCAAATGAGTGACGTTCCCCTTCATTGTATACATGATGTCCTGGTGTAGAAATAATGATATCTTTATCAGTCTTAGTTTTGGTATAGAGTATCTTTTCTTTTCCCAGCATTTCAATAACATCAATGGTACATTCAAAAGTATCTTCTAATCCCTTACCACTGGTGAATCTTTCAGGTCTAAGTCCAACAGTCACTGATTTATTTTCATATGGTTTCAGAAATTCTAAGTCATCATTATTTGGTTTTATCTTTATGACTTTATCATCTGAGATAAACATACCATTTGACATTTTACCTTTGATGAGGTTCATGGTTGGTGAACCAATGAATTTTGCTACAAATATATTGTGAGGTTTGTTATAAAACTCCTCTGGTTTTCCTGCCTGCTGTATTTTTCCATCATTCATAAGCACAATCTTGGTAGCCATGGTCATTGCTTCAGTTTGGTCATGGGTTACATAGATGGATGTTGTACCCAAGGTCTTATGTAAACGTACAAGTTCGACTCTCATATGTTCTCTTAATTTTGCATCAAGATTGGATAATGGTTCATCCATTAAAAATACGCTTGGTTTTCTAACCATTGCACGTCCCAATGCAACACGCTGTCTTTGTCCTCCTGATATATCAGATGGCTTGGAATATAGATAATCTTTTATTTGAAGTACTTCAGCAGCTTCCATAACTCTATCATGTATAACTTTTTTCCTCTCTTTTCTCATAGATAATGAAAAAGCCATATTTTCATAGACAGTCATATGAGGATATAATGCGTATGATTGGAATACCATTGCAATATCCCTGTCTTTTGGTGCCACTTTATTGACTCTCAAGCCATCAAATAAAAGGTCTCCTTCAGTAATAGAATTTAATCCTGCAACCATTCTAAGTAGTGTGGTTTTTCCACAGCCAGACGGTCCTAGAATTACACAGAATTCTTTATCTTCTATATCCAGATTAATATTTCTTAACGTAAAATCTTCTCTACCTTCATACTTTTTACCAATGTTTTTAAATTTTACTTTCATAATGCCTCCTGTTTATATGTATAAAATTAATACAATATATAATCAACCTTTTACCGAACCTTTTGATAAACCTGATACTAATTGCTTTTGTAGAAGCGTAAACATAATAACAATAGGTACTGCTGTCAACAACCCTCCAGCTGCAAAAGCTGGTTGATTAAGTGTTCTAAAATCATTAATAAGAGTAAATAAGCCAGCAGCCAATGTATAGGATTCCGGGCTTGTCAACAATACTTTTGGTAATAGATAGTCCATAAAAGGGCCGATGAATGACCATAAGGCTATAATTGCTAACATAGGTCTTGCAATAGGCATTATAATCAATCTATATACTTTCATATTGGAGCACCCATCAATCTTAGCTGCATCGTCCAACTCTGAAGATATTGAATCAAGATAACCTTTTAGTATAAATGTATTTCCTGCAATACCCCCACCAGAGTAAATGAGTATTAACATCATTTGTCTAGAAAATGATGGAATAACTGAGGAAATAATAGAGTGCATAGTAAAATATGCTGTAATCCCTGCAAAAGCAGGAATGGTTTGAATTAACATAATAGTCATTAAAGAGGCTTTTCTCCCTTTGAATCTATACCTTGAGTAAGCGAATCCAGTGAAAGAAACTATAATCAATGTTAGGATTGCACTTGTGATAGCTATAAAAATAGTATTGACTACCCATCTTAGATACAAAGTCTCTTCAAATAAATATTTAAAGTGTTTGATAGAAAAATTAAAATCTCTGTTCAGCATTAGATACTGTCCTTGAGCACCATTGAATGCTGATACAACCATTTGATACAAAGGCCATAAAATGGCTAATGACCAAAAAAGTAATACTATGTAAGAGAAAAATATTCCTATTTTACCCATTAATGTTAAAGGTTGTTTATCCGATAGATATAAATCACTTTTTTTCTTGAACATTCCCATTACAATTTCTCCTCTTTGAAAGCTTTAGAGTTCTTGAAACCAATAAATGCAAATAGCATTAACCCTAAAGATATGACAACTGTTATCGCTGCTCCAATAGATTGATATTGATTTTCTGTTGTTAACTTAAATATATAAGAAATAAGTAAATCCGTTGTTCCAGCTAGATTACCATATTTACTTGGATTAAAAGGTCCACCGCTGTTAAATAAATAAATTATAGAAAAGTTATTGAAATTAAAAGTATACTGTCCTACTAGTAATGGTGCTGTTTGGAAAAGGATTATTGGTAATGTTATACGTTTTAACTTCTGCCAAGCTGTGGCACCATCTATCCTAGCGGCTTCATACAAATCTCCTGGTATAGCTTGTAATACACCTGTAGACAGTAAAAATATATATGAACTGCCTAACCAGGCTTGCATCAAAATAAGTGCAATACGTGATAGATTAGGATCGTTTTTAACTACAATCTGTCTTCCAAAAATAGAAGATATTATCTCCGTTATTGCTCCATTTGGCGAAAACATGATGCTGAAAAACATTATGGTAATAAATGCAGGTACTGCCCAAGGTAATAGATATATTGATCTGAAGATTACCTTACCTTTGATTCTTTCGTTATTGACTAGAATTGCTAAGAAAAATCCAATTAAAATCGCTAACGTAGTCGCAACTGCTGTCCAAACTAGAGTCCAACCTAATATTAACCAGAATGCAGAACCGGCAATTCCTTCTCCCAACGCTATTAACTTATAATTACTTAGACCTATCCAAGCAAATTTTGATTGGTGTTTTGGGTCCATACCTGTAAATGAAAGTAATATAGCAGTTGTTATAGGTACTAAAACAATAAATACAGTGACCAATAGAGCAGGAAGTGATGCTATATATGGAAATCCATCTTCTGAAATACTTGTTCTTGTTTCAAACCAGTTTTTAGGACGAATTCCCTTTATTTTATCTTTTTCCACATGATGTACATCTTTAAAAGATACATACATCAATATAATCCCAATGACTATCATAAATATTGCAATGATACCCTCAATCATAAATATCAGGGATTTATCTATTTTTCTACCTCCCTGTGCAAGAGACACAAGTCCAGCTATTCCATTACCTTGATAATTGCCGAAACCTAATGCATAAGGTATGGCAACAGCATATATAAAAAGACTTATAATAAAAAATAACATTCCCTTTATATACTGCTTATTAAGTAACTGTCCAACACCTGGGAGTAAAAAAGTTAAAAAGCCTTTATACGGAACATTATTTTCCACTTCAGTTGGCATTTTTCGCCTCAAATCTGATATATTGGCATTTAACACCATTCTTTTTCTTTTAGAATTATGGTTAATCTCAAATTTCTTATTCTTAATTAATTCCTTAGCATTCTTAAGAGGAATTTCATAAGATTTTACATTGATATTTTCTTTGTATTGTATTTTCAGTTCTTTAATTCCTTCATTCAATGCTTTTTTTGAAATCTGTCTATGCTTTCTTTTTGTTTTCAATTTTTCTATATTATCTTCTAATATTTTCTTTTGCTCAGTAATATAAGCTTTCAGTTCAGTTTTTGATTTACTTTGCTCACTAGGATTAATATTCTTTTTACTGAGCTTCGCTTTTTTTAACTCCTCTTCATTAACTTCTAGATGCTCTATGACAGATGGTAGTTGATCTATTTCAATAAGAGATTTTTCATATTTATATTTTGCTTCATAACTGATATCAACGTAATCTTTATAAAAATCTTTCCTCTGCTCACTTAAAAATAGATTTATCTTAAGTCTTTTCATTTTATGTGAAAGATTCTTTGGTAAATTGTCTATGTACTTTCTTTCTTTTCCTTTTAGTTCTTTATTAAAATTTTTTTCTTTCTCAATATATTTATCCAATTCTATTACATACGGATGCTGTTTTTTGTTTTGCTTTAATTTGCTGATTTTCTTCAGTAAGCTTTTATCTTTTGTTTCATCATATTCATTATATAGTGCAGCGATTTCTTTTAGATATAGATTCTTTCTTTCATAAGCATTCCCAATATCATCGTACAAAAATTCGTTTACTCTTTTCAAGTTTGATACCACACCTTTCAGGGATTTTCACATTTTTCAATAACCGTCAATAATGATAGAACGGTGAATATCACTATAATATATAATCCAATATACATATATGAAAATACAGCAAGATTTTTCAATCCTACTACTGTATATAAAATGGATCCGATCAATAAAACAGTCCATATGAATACAAATAATTTATTGATTCTTAACTTTATATATGCCAGATACGTATGAATACCTAATCCTATTGGGACAATAATTCTCTGAAAATATATTGAAAGATTAATTGATATATACGTATTGAATAAATCTGCATTCTCTAAATTTGCTATAGTATATTGTTTATTATCTTTTAGCCAGTTGCTAAACATATTTATATCTTTAACTTTCATCATGACCTCTAATGATAATAGGAAAATTATAAATCCTAAGCTTAAAATTATAATATAAAGATGTTTTTTAGGTAATTTTGTATAGCCTTTCAGAGTTTTATCACCTCAATAAAAGCTAATTAAAGAGAGACTAATTATTAACCTCTCTTTAATTATGTATTTTATATAAGTTGAATTAAATAATTGCTATAAAACCAGCAATAATTTAGTTCTATTCACCTTATAATATCAATGAAAATATATTGAACTAATTGAATGAATGTATATGTTTAAGTTCAATATATACACTAGAAGTTAGTCATCATTGCATCAAATGCAGCTTTTACTTCAGCATAAGCATCTTCAACGGTTGCTGGTTTAACTGCTGACCATGATAATATTGCATTTTCCCATGTGGACCATACTGAACCCCATTCTGTGAATAATGGTCTAGCTGGTGCAGTTTTGTAAGATTCTATAACAGCTTTTATTGATTTTTTATCCATATCTGCAAGATCTGATTCTTCATATACTGATTCATCAACATTTTCTAAGATTTTACCTGTAGCTTTGAATAATTCAACTGCGTAATCTCTATTAACAATTTCTTCTATCATAGCTTGAGCAAGTGCCATCTTATCTTTATCTTCTTCAATTCTTGCGTTGATACCAAGTCCCCAACCACTTTTCCAATGTGCTAATGGTTTACCATTAATAGTAACTTGATTGATTGGTAAGATCTGAAGTTCTTCGCCATTACTAGCTTTTTCTGATAATCCTGCTGTTGCCCATGGACCTTCTAAACGGATTGAATTGTTACCACCAGTTGTGAATTCAGCATCCATATATCCGCCTACAGCCTCTTTATCCCATAAATCTGTTCCCGCTTCATTATGCTCTTTCCAGTAGTTGAATAAAACTTTGAATAAATTTTGTTGTTCCTCAGTTAATTCTGTGAATTCTTTTGTCATATCTGAATACAAATTACCTGAATCATCTTTACCTAATAATTCGATTCCAACTGAATTAGTGAAAGCAACTCCAAACCAAGCATCAAATACTTTTACTAGCATATCTCTATATTCAAGTTCACTGAATTCTATAGGTTTAGATAAATCTATTCCTTTAGATTCTGCATTTGCTTTATTACAAAAATTAATTAATGTCTCTATATTCAAAGGAAATGCTAAATAATGACCATCAACATTAAAATTACCACCAAGACCGTTGTCATAATCATCAAAACCACCTACATTAGCTGCCATTGTTTTAGCATCTAACTCTGCTAAAACTTCATTTTGAGATAATCCATAGACTCTATCTGCTGGAAATGCAAATACATCTGCAACATCTTTGTTAGTTACATCTGTTGAATCTAATACATCAAGGTGATCAAAAGAACCTGTTACGTTAAATTCAATATTCGCTCCAGGATTCTTAGTCTTTACTCTCTCCGCTGCTTCCCGATAATAGAACAGCCAATCTTTTTCAACCTGTACAACTATAGATGCTTTTATTCCAGAATTAGAATCTCCTTCTTCTTTTGATACAGCATTTTCACCACTTGTAGTTTCTTCTTTCTTGTCTTTGTTACCGCATCCAGTAAATAATCCAATAATTACAACAAAAGTTAATAGTAATGATAAACACTTAGTCATTTTTCTCATAATATTTTCCTCCTATTTTCATTCTACTTCAACTAACTTCATATAACTAAGAAAAATACTGACGTTATGGTTCATATATCACCGCCTTTATTCTTGATAACCACTAATATAATTAATTTATACAAGATAATTAATTACAAAGTTAGCAGATATATCATTGTATTTAATGAATCATAACACTTAACCGTTTAAGTAAATTGAAATAAAGTAACAGTCGCTTTATATGATTATCTAAGGCAACCGTTTGCACTATATTATTAATATTACTCATTTTTCCTATTTTGTCAATACTTTGTATTAAAATAATTTAATACATTTACTATAATAAAGTTTTTGCAAATTGACATCACTCATAACGTGTATTATAATACTATTAAAGGATAAATTACTAAGAATTTTATTATATGAATGTTTATTCAATTTCATGTCAGGAGGGAAATTATGACATTAGGAGAGAAAATAAAATATCTGAGAAATGAAAGAGGCTTGTATCAGCGTGATTTAGCCAATGCATTGAATATTGCAGTAACAACAATTTCAGGATATGAAAGAGACGACAGAAGACCTAATCCTGAGACATTAAAGCAAATAGCTGATTTTTTTGGTGTTACCATCGATTATCTTGTAGGAGGTAAAGAATCTTCAGTAGATTATCTTGAGGAAGAATTTCCTGAAGGAATAAAAGTATTAAGACGTGCTACAAAAGAATTGACACCAGAAGCCAGAGCAAAAATGGTTAAGTTGATGAAAGCTTTTTTGGAGGACGAGTAATCATTCATAAGGAGGAATCGTTGTAGTGAATGTACCTAAGAAACCTAGATATGAATATGCCAAACAAGTAGGACGAACATTTTTAAAAAACCTTAATATAAAATCTTATCCTATTGATCCTATTAAGATTGTATACCTTATGAAATGGAAATTCGAAATTGATGATTTGTGTGGAGAAGAAGGTTATACCTTCTACAACCCTAAAACAAAAAATTATTGTATAATTATTGATAATGCGCAAGGTATTAAAAAACAGAGGTGTAAGTTTACTATTGCTCACGAGATAGGTCATATAATCATGAATCATTATACCTCATTTGATATTAGCTCATTAACAGATGATGATTTTCGTATATTGGATTTGGAAGCTGATATAGTGGCTGGTGAAATCCTCATGCCTTATATCTCTATCAGGAAAAATCTGAATAGAAATATATTATATCTTGCTAATAAATTTGATGTTTCCTACAGTGCTATGGAAACGAGATTAAAATTTTTAGATTTTTATAATCTATGTTATAAGAATAATTCTGGTATTATATCCAAGTAAAATTCAAATATTATTCAACAATTAATAGTGACTAAACCTGAAATCTTGAAACAGACTATTGACTAAAGTGGCTGTCTCACAATACATTTTATCTAATACAGCATAGCAAGATAAGCTTTCTTTAGGGTATATCGTATTGTGAAACAGAACCTCGCTTAGTCTTTTATTTATAATACTAATACTTATATATTTCTTTTGCTATTTATCTATTATAGAAATAATGTTTTAAATTCTCATCTTTCACAGCATCTTTAATCTATTATCATAAATTTCTCTCTTGAATTTTCATCATGTAATTAATCATCATTTTGCTTAGTTATTAATTTAACTTATATATTTTTTTAGATTGCTTGTAGCTTTTTAACATAGGTAAAGGGTATTAATAGTGAAAGGGGAAATTAATTTATGTAACCTGAATCATTACGTACGGATGATTGCATAGACAATGTAGTAACATTTTATTGAGATATGGTCTATCGTTTGGCATTCTCCCAAATGAGAAATAAAAGTGATGCTGATGATATATTCCAAGAAGTATTTTTACGATATATAAATAAGCATCCACGTTTTGAAAGTGAAGAACATAGAAAAGCATGGCTGATACGAGTGCATAAATTAATATTTCGTAAACCAATAATTATAATAGCTATTCTTACAATTTGCATATTTACAACGTTACCTATATTGGCAGCAAGGATACCTTCTGTTTATGAATTAATGTACCATATTTCTCCCCATGTAGCACAGTTTTTTATGCCAGTTCAAAAATCTTGTGATGACAATGGCATTAAAATGGAAGTTGTAGCTACTTATATCCATGAAGACAAGGCGGAAATTTATATTACAATGCAAGATCTTACAGGAGATAGAATTGATGAAACCACTGATTTGTATGATAGTTATTCAATTCATCGTCCTTTCAATAGTTCAGCCACTTGTCAACTTGTTGGATATGAAGATACTACGAAAACTGCAACGTTCCTTATCTCTATGACTGAATGGGGAAACAAAAATATTACAGGAGACAAAATAACCTTTTCAGTAAGGGAGTTTATTAGTGGTAAACATGTATACGACCATATACCATTAGATATTGACCTTTCAACCATAAGAGTAGCATCTGAAACTAATGAAATAGAAATAATTGGTGGCGGAGGAAACTTTGAAAGATTCTTATCTGATGAAGATACCACAAATGTACTACTTCCCTGTCAACCAATGAATTTCCCTGTTGAGGGTATAGATTTTACAGGTATTGGTTATTTGGATGATATGCTACATATTCAAATAGGTGTTACCAATCCATTAAATAATGATAATCATGGATTTTTTACCCTAAAAGATAAAAACGGTAATGAAATTAAATGCGATTATAATGTTGTATTTACCGATACTTCTGATGATGGCGAGCGTATAGATTATATGGAATATGTATTTAATATTCCACAAGCTGAAATAGAGCAATATTCTCTTTTGGGAGATTTTGATACTAGTGGTCTATTTACAGAAGGGAATTGGCAAGTGACATTTCCTTTAGAATTGAATAAGTAGAGTATAATAGTAATTATAAAATTAAAAAGGGTCTACGCTCAAAGTCGTAAACCCTTCTAGCCTATTTTAACAACTCACTACATTCATTTACATAATATATTCTTAGCTCATGTAATGCCCTTGTCATACATACATATAACAACATCCCATCCAATTTATTCATTTTATAATTATCTTCTCCTCCATCAGGAATAATAACGCAATCAAATTCTAATCCTTTTGCAAGATAGGAGGGTAACAATACAATTTGCTGACTGTACTCTGATTCTCTGTCCTTCAACCATTGAACATTAATTCCTTTATTCGTCATTTGATCATATATTTTTTCACACTGCTGATTATTTTTACATATAATTGCTATAGAATTATACTTATCCATAAGTTTATTTAATTCTGTGGCAATACAATCTACTATATTTTCATAACTATCTTTTTTAATTTTTTGTACTTGTGCCCCATGCCTGAGTACTGGATGTGCTAATATAATATTCTCATCTTCTACTTTTCCAATTACTTCATTAGCTGCATTCATAATCTCTACTGTAGTACGATAACTCTGCTGTAGATACTTTATTTGACATCGGTCCTTGAAAGCTTGTTGTTTAACATCTTTCCAATCGCTAGTACCTCTATGATAGTTAATACCTTGAGCAATATCTCCAAGTATAGTGAACGTAGCTTCTTTCATTATATCGCTTAATATATAATATTGGAAAGTTCCAAAATCTTGTCCTTCATCTATTACAATATGCTTAGTGTTTGATATATTCTTAGCACCTATTAATTTATGTTGTAAATACATGAGAGCTGGTAGGTCTTCTATTTCAACCATTTTATTTATTCGAATATTTTTGGACATTTCTTTAAAGTAATCCATTAAATATTCTTTTTCACTAATGAGCTTTTTAATAAATTTATCTTTTATCAAAAACTTCTCATAATATTTGAGTATTGATTGTTTAGGCTCTTTCAGGTAAGTATTCATGAGTTTTATGAAATTCTTTTTCATGTTTTTTATGCGACTCTGTTGCTCCAGATGAATTTTTTTAATCTCTTCATTGTGATTGGTTATGTTTTTTTCATCTTTTTCAAGATTAATTTGTCTCTGGTTTATAGTTGCATATATATTGTCTTCTATATCACTTTTACTATTTTCAAATCGTGCAGTTATTAATTTCTTAACTAATTTTATACTTTTCAGTACAGAATATCTTTTATAATTCTTATAAAATATTCCAGATAATTCACTTGCTTCTATTATTAGAACACCTTCAAATATCAAATCCTCTTTAGGAAGTATTTCGTTAATTACTTCATCAACGAATTTTTCAAGTATATCTTTATATTTCAAGTCAGTTTTTATACTAGATATAGCCCTTAAGGATACCACCAAATTTTTATCATTTTCATTTTCAATAATCTTCTTTAATTTATCATCATCTTCACTTATAGAAAAGTGTTCTGATACAATATTTTTTGTTAGGTCCTCCATAGTCGTTTGTTCTACATCTTCAACACCTAATTCTGGTAACATATCCTCTATATACTGTAAAAACAGCTTATTGGGTGCAATAATCATGAATTCATCCGGTTTATATCTATGCTGATACGTATAGATTAAATATGCAATTCGATGTAATGCAATGGTTGTCTTTCCACTTCCAGCAACACCTTGTATAATTAGCGACTTCGTCAAATCTGCTCGAATGATTTCATTTTGTTCTGATTGAATTGTCGAAACGATATCTTTTAACTTTGTATCCTTTTTATCTTCTAATGCTTCTAAAAGCATTTCATCTAATGCCGACACATCAATATCTGTTATTTTCTCCAGATGTCCATTTTCAATCTTATAGTTTCTTTTTAACAATAACTCCCCACCAATATTACCTACTGGACAATTATATTTCACACTTCCAATATTCCCATCATAATACAGGGTAGAAATTGGCGCTCTCCAATCCGTAATAAACATGACTCCATCTTCATCACTATCAGTATCCATTAAGGATGCTTTACCTATATAAATATTTTCTAGCTTATCTTGATTACTTTCTCTGAAATCAATTCTTCCAAAATAGGGATTATGAGCTGACATTTCTAGCTTTTTCATCCTCTGGTTATCCAGATATACTATCTCTGCAATAACATCCTCATTTAATACAGTATATGTTTTATTACTTAACAATACTATTTCCTCTTCAATCATTTGTTTGATATATTCTAATCTTTCCTTTTCTTCCATATAATCCTTATGCATTTTAGCTTCCATGACTTTTTACCTCCATATCTATTAATTTGAATGTATCTCTTATTCTATAGAAAAACAAAAAAAATACTAGACTTATAGTTTGATTTGTGTTATAGTATTGAATACAAGTTTACCTAATTTTCGGGTTGATATTATTTATAAATTTAAATATATATTCTTACTTTGTGACCTTAAATTTTATTATCTAAGTATAAAAAACCACAACAATTTATTCGCTAAATTGTCGTGGTTTTATTAGTTGAAGCAATTCTCTAACCCCTACACCTCAATGATGACCCCAATAATAGTTATTTTTGTCTTATAGGCTCTGTCGAGTAAATCTTGTGGTGACTCGTCACTACCTATATCAGAAATATCTTCATCAAGAAGGGTATTGTCCGAAGTACTGTTTAAGAAATCTTGAAAACCTTCAAACTTCTTAAGATAATTCTGATCTACAACCTCTGGATTTTCTGTTAGAACTTTATGTCCAAGTTCAGTAATTCTAAAACTAGCTCTTGCAGGTGATTCAATCACTCTAGCCTTTTTTAGATAAGTTAGTGCCCAGCCTATTCTGTTTTTATAAACCAATTGTTTACCACTTGGTAGCCACTCTTCAAGTTCTTCCTCAGTTAATTGAAACTGCATTGCTAAAACCTTATACATATCCACACGCTTATGTACTTGATTATCTTTCAATAGTTCCAATACGGGTTTCATAAATTCATGATATTTTGGTATTGCCACAGAACTCTCTCCTCCTAATCTTTTTTTAAAAACGATTTCAACAGATTTATTTACTTATAGTCGTCTTATTCATTGACCCACTGAAGTTAATATGTTTCAGTTTAGTAATCCAGTAACCGCTTAATCAACACCTCTTTTAGTCCTTTTTCCTTGCAGAAGTCATATAGAGCATTCTTAGCAAGCATGTTGGGACTGTTCTTGCCATTTTCCAACCGGTTACCCGTGACAAAGCTAACGTGAAGCTCTCTAGCCAGTTGTTCCTGACTCATATTCAGTTTGGTTCTAATCTCTTTTACTGTTTGGGGAAAATCCATTCCATACACCTCCAGTACAACAGTAATGACATTTGAACATCTTTATCGTTGCATCATTTCTTGACTCAGTGTTCTTGCCGATCCTATTTGATTTTCAAACATCAAGTCCCACACATCAAGACATTTCGCAGATATTTCTTTGTGTTCATATTGTTGACTACCGACTACTAGATACCTCATCATATAAACCTATTATCAATTTTGAAACTGAATCATCAATTCTCCATGTTCTTTCTTCTGAACTAATATTCCCTGTAATTAAACTCTGACTCATCGCGAATGTGATGTTTTTAAAGGCTATTAGTGATCGAGATTCTTCTTCAAGGAGGTGTAAGGTCTACCAGTTGAGCAAGGTGTTCTTGCGTCCATCCTTTTGCTTCACGAGCTTTTTTTATTGCCATACCTAAGGCTTAAAATTAAGTTTTCTTTCGTCTTGGTACATTTTAATATCACCCCATATCATTTTACATTTCGGGTGAGCAAATGAGAACGAAATACAATTTAATATTAGGTAGTGTAGAATTTCGTGCTACATTGAGACTGGATTGCTATTATTCGCCAATCCGTATATAATTGATGTATATTGTTTTGGCGAAAGGAAGTTGATTATATGGATTACATATCAGTAAAAGCTGCCGCTGATAAATGGGGAATATCAGAAAGGCGGATACAAAAATTATGCAAGGAAAATCGCATTGAGGGAATTGAAAAGTTTGGTCGTGTATGGATGATACCCAAGGATGCTGAAAAGCCCGCCGACTCACGCAGAAAAAGTTGTGAAGGAGGCCGTACATGAAAAACCAAATCATCAAGTTCTTACATACCTATTTTGACCACACCCTTGATTTGCGTGTCCGTATTTTTAATGTGCTGGCACTGGCGGGCTGTGTTATAAGCTTGGTTGAAGGGCTGGTCAATTTGTTCTCCGGTGCAGGTGCGATGGAAACGCTGTCTGTCCTCGCTACTGCCGTTCTCTCCGCCGGTCTTATGGTTTATGCCCAGCAGACACAAAAATACAAGCGGTGCTATCTTGTCACCATTCTGTTCATTTTCATTGGACTGTTTGGATATCTCTTTTTCCAAATGGGCGGCTATCACGGCGGCGCTCCTTTGTTGTTCGTCTTTTCGGTGGTGTTTACCGTGTTTATGCTGGAGGGACGCACCGCACTTCTTGTGACGGTGCTGGAACTGGCTCTTTATAGTGCAATGTATGTCTGTGCCTACCTATGGCCGGATAGTATTGTTACACTTGCCACGGAGCACGCATATTTTGTGAACCACATAACGGATTTTTTGATGGTCAGTATGGCTCTTGGTGCAACCATGTATGCCCAAGTTCGCCTCTACCGGGCTCAGCAGCGGCGGGTGGATGAGCAGAACGCCGTACTCTCTCAGGTCAATCAGGCAAAGACGCAGTTTTTGGCGAACACCTCCCACGAGATGCGAACACCCTTGACCATTATTTCTGTCAATATTCAAACGGTGATGGGACTGCTCAAGCGAATGGACGGCGTGACCGAGGATGGCGAGGCGCAGGAATTTTTGCAGGATGCACAGGCAGAGATAATGCGCCTTTCCCGCATGGTGGAGGGAATGCTATCCCTCAATGCCATTGCCGACAGTACAGAAAAGGACAAAGCGGATTTTTCCTCATTGCTGGGTAACACGGCAGAAATGATACGACTGCTGCTTGCCAAGCAGGGCAATACGCTTACTGCGGAATTCTCCGACGGGCTGACGGTTTACGGCAATGCCGATTTACTGTCGCAGGTTGTCATTAATCTGCTGCAAAACGCCAATGCCCATACCGCAAACGGCATCATCAAACTGCAAGCCGTCCACAGCGGCGGCGAGATTGCCGTTACGGTCAGCGACAACGGCTCCGGCATTTCGTCCCAGCTCCTGCCCCATGTGTTTGAGCGTGGGGTGAGCGAGGGCGGCACTGGTTTTGGTCTGTTTCTCTGCAAGACGGTGGTGGAATCCCACGGGGGCAGAATACAAATTGAAAGCGAGAAAAGTTGCGGCACAACCGTTACCTTTACCCTGCCCATCTATCAGGGACAATTCGGAGGTGAGGATGCATGATAGAAAAGAAAAATATAGACAAGTGGATACTGCTTGTGGAGGACAACGAGAAAATTATGCAGGGCAACAAGCGGATGCTGGAATGGGAGGGCTACACCATTGATACCGCTGTGACCTTGGCTGAGGCATATACAAAACTGAGAGAAAATCGCCCGGATTGTATTGTGCTTGACATTATGCTGCCCGACGGCAGTGGTCTTGACTTTATGCGAGCGCTTCGGGAAAGCACCAACGCAGGGATACCGGTTCTGCTGCTCACCGGGCTGAATGCACAGGAGGATATTCTGCGAGGACTGAAAATCGGTGGCGATGATTACCTCACCAAGCCCTATGACTTCCCCATTCTATTGGCACGGGTGGAGGCACTGCTTCGCCGGGCAGAGCGTGTACCAGAGCGCATCACAAAAGGACGCTTAACGCTGGATGTGCCTTCTGGCATTGCCCTTTTGGATGAAACCGATCTGCTGCTGGCAAAAAAAGAATTTGCCCTGCTGCTGATTTTTGTGCAGAACCCGGAGCGCATGATTGACGGTGAATATCTCTATGAAAAGGTATGGAATCAAACTATGAGCGGGGATGCCAACGCCCTCAAAAGTACTATCAAGCGCCTGCGCAGCAAAATCGTGGGCAGCGGATGGCAGATTGAGTGGTCACGAGGCGAGGGCTACTGCTTTGAAAAAGAATAAGAATTCGCTCGTGATAAAAACTTTCCGATGGCGAGAGTGTCATTTTTGACACTCTCGCCACTTTTGCATTTCTGCTCCCATATAATGGTTTTGTAAAGGGAATCACAAAATAATTCGTTAGGAGGCGATAGAATATGACATGGAAACCGACAGAGGCAGAACTGCCTACCATTGCCAAGGTGGATTCGCTGGATGGGGATTGTTTCGACATTTTACTTTCCAACGGCCACAGCATTTTTTTAGAGCTGGGTGACAGGACAGGAGAACCCGCCTTTCAAAAGCTCATTAAACAGCGTCTGTTTGACCGCCCACAGACAGACGGAAAAAGGCTTTATTGGGTGGATGGGCCATCGTTCACTGTGGCGGAAATTTTGACCATGCTGGCGAAGGGCAAAGAGAAACAAGAAACACAAAATTTGAAGGGAGATGAAACGATATGAAGAAAACACGAGCAAGATTTTTAAGCCTGCTGCTGACGGTTTGCATGGTGGTGACCATGTTGCCTACTGTGGCGTTTGCCACGGAGGATACACAAGCACCCACCGTGTCGGGCTTTACCGTCGAACGTGTCAATGAAGACACGATAATCTTTAAGTTCACACCCAGCACAACGGGAAAGTGGTATTATGAAATAACCGACGCTACTACGCCGCAACCAGAAAATCCTCTAATTCCTACGGTGATTTCATCCGCTGGTGTGGAACACATACAACAGGTAAACTTATCCCCCGATGATGCGAATCTCTATCTGCAAATTGAGGACGAAAGCGGCAACAAGAGTCAAATCTATTCGCTAGATATTCCGGCATATGCACCAACGAGCCATGCCATCACCGTCACAGACGGTACAGCAAGCCCCTCCACAGCGGTGAAAGATGCAATCGTCACCCTTACCGCCGATGCCGCCCCAAGTGGCAAACAATTCAAGGAATGGACGATTGCACCGTCAAATGTCACCTTTGTGTACAGCACAAGCGCAACCAGCGCCACTGCAAAGTTTACCATGCCTGATGAGGCGGTAACGGCAACGGCGGTGTTTGAGGATATTCCTGACACCACCATCCCAACCGTATCGGACTTTTCCGCCACACGTATCAGCGCAGATGAAGTTGAGCTTAAATTCACACCTAACACAATTGGGAAGTATGACTTCTCCATTAGTCTTGCCAGTACGAATACGCCGCCACAGTTAGATCCATATATACCAATTTTCCAAGCCAACTTAGAACACTCTGCAATAAGAAGGCGTGCTGGAACTGCGGCAACAGACCTACTGAAAATTCATCTTCAAATTGAGGACGAAAGCAGCAACAAGAGTCAAGTATATTCACTGGATATCCCTGCGTACACACCGCCCACCACCTACACCATCAGCGGCACGGTAACAGACGGCGATACCTCTGCTCCAATCGAGGGTGCTTCAGTACAGCTCAAAGACAGCAGTAACAATACTATAGGCAATGCGGTCACCACCGACAATAGCGGTAACTACACCATTTCGGATGTGGCACCGGAGAGATACACCATTGATGTCAGCAAGGATGGCTACACCCCGGGCACCATCTCCGCATTTGAGGTATCCGGTGCCGATGTAACAAACAAGAATATTAGACTGAACGCCATCAACACCGCAGGCCTTATTCTAAAGCTTGACGACATCTCGCTTGATGCCGACAGCACCACAGAGGTCAGTGGCACAGGCTATTCCTATATTTATGATGCCGCCACCGATATGGGAACGCTGACACTAACCAATTATAGCAACGGAGCTATCGGCACAACAACTAATAGTAGCGGTGTTGTGATTCAGTCTGCCCTTTTTAGCAATTTCCCTCTTACCCTTGTCTTAAGTGGAGAGAATCGTCTGGATGGATTCGACGCCACCGATGCCTATAGCGTAGGCATCTACATGGATGCACCCTTGACCATCAAAGGGGGCGGTGAACTCTATGCCGTAGGCGGCGATGCCACAGGTAGCAATGCCACAGGCGTATACAATGTAAGTATAGGTATTGGTGTGGATGGGTCACTTACCATTGAAAGTGGCACAATCGTTGCAACAAACGGCAATGCACTCACCTCCCTTGGCACAATAAAAGCAAATGAGATCCTTGTCACAGGGGGCAGTGTCACTGCGGGTGGTGTTGGTGGTATTGTCGGTATCGCCTGCTCTGACCTGACGGTAAGTGGCAGTGGCAGTGTCACATCATCTGTCACTGCAGGAAACGGTATTTTTGCCAGCGATACCCTCACTGTCAGTGACAGCGGCAGTGTTATGGGAACGGCAGGTAGCGGCAATAGTCTTAGCGCAGGCATTTCTGCAGGGACAATCACGCTCAATGATAATGCTACTGTCACCGGCACAGGGGGAACTGCGACTAATAATAATAGTAGAAGCTTCGGTATCCGTGCAACCCAAGGCAGTATCACCGTAAACGGTGGCAGGCTCACCGGTATCGGTGGCGAAGCCACAGGTACATATGGTGACAGCTATGGTTTGTATATGGAGGGTTTAGGAGTCACTCCCACCATCAGTGGCACAGGTAAAATTATCGGCATTGCAGGAGCGGGCACAGACATTTCCGCAGGGCTATTTGCAAGGTCTGTTAGCCTTGGCAACGTGCTATACGTAAGCCCAAACCGTGACGGCTCAGGGTTAACTGAAGTGGCACTCGACAAAAAGATGAGCGATTACCCTTACGCCGTCAACTATATCCCCGAGGCTGCCGATAGCGCCTTTTATCGGGATGGAATAAGGCTGAGCGCAAACAGCGATTCTATCAAGATACCCACCGAAAATTCAAGCACCATACGCTATCAATTTAAAAACCTTGATCAATTTGATATGCCAATGGATACTGCTGTCACATGGGGTCAAGGTGGCACAATGCCAAATGGTGTATCGGCGGGTGTAGCCAATACAAGCGGAATTCCTATCACTGTGGCAACAGGAGCCACAACAGGTAGCTTTGGCTTAATCGCCACAACAGGACAAGGAGCAGATGAAACCCGTGCTACCCTAACGGTCAATATTGTGGATAAGGTCGATGTGTCAAGCGATATCACCTTTGCAAACGGCACTGCTACCTACACAGGCAATGCACTGTCTCACGAAACGGCCACATTTAACGGTACAGCGGACGGCACAGGCACCTTTACCTACACCTACACTGTTCCCATAGGCTCCACAGGAGATTTGGATGCAAACGGTAAGCCATTAGGTGCAGGAGATTATGAAGTTACTGTGGTCTATGAGGACGATAGCCAAAGGGGAGAAAAAACAGTTACCTTTACTGTAAATAAGACAACTCCTGTCATTACAGGGGTAAGCGTGGTGAATCCCCCCATCTATACCACCTCGGTTGTGATTTTGAGCCATACTGACACTAATAATGGTCTATTGGCATTTGACAATGGGCAAGTCCTCACCGAGGGAACAAGTGACTATAACTGGACATTTACTCCCACGGATACAGATAATTACAACAACGCAACAGGAACAGTGTCTATCACCGTGGTAGAGGATACCATTACAAGCCTTGCAGTGACTACACCACCTACAAAAACCACCTACAAGCACGGTGATACCCTTGATAAGACAGGGCTTGTGCTGACCGCAACCCACACAAGCAGTGCAACGACTGCACTAAGTCACAATGACATTACCGTGACCTATCAAAACGGAACTGCGTTTAGGGCGGGCGATACCTATGTCACCTTGGGCTATAGCGGTATGACTGCTACGCAAGCGGTGACGGTGAGCAAGGTCAATTACACCGGAATTAAAACCGCTACAGGCACCATGCTTGCCGCAGGGCAGACAGGGGCAACAGTGGCACTTCCCCCACTGCCCGAGGGTGCAAGTTATGGCATACCGACAGACGGTAGTGGCACGATTACTATAACCGACATGACTGTTAGTGGCACAACACTCACCTACACCGCACCTGCAAGCACCGCAGGGCAAACAGGAGTTGTGAACATCCCTGTCACAGGTGCAAGCTACTACAACGATTACGAGGTTACAGTGACAGTGACCTCCACCGACAAGCAGCCACAGAATATTTCCTATGCTGACGAAAGTATCAACAAAACCTACGGCGATATAGCATTTACCAATGTCCTAACCGAAACCACAGTAGTCGGTGCAATCACCTATGCAAGTAATAATACAGCAGTCGCAACTGTGGATGCAAACGGTGAAGTAACTGTTGTAGGTGCAGGTACAGCCATCATTACAGCAACCACCGCCGAAACAGCCACACACGCACAGGATACGGCAGCCTTTAATGTAATTGTGGCGAAAAAGGCAGTGACAGTAAAGCCTGAGAATTTCACCATTGAATCCAACGGAAATATGCCGTTCTTTACATGGGAAATAGTAGGTTTGGTAGGAAACGATACCCTAACACCAACCAATCCGGAGGCTATTGATATGCAGCCACAGGAAAACGGCGCACCGCTAACCACGGTCAAGGTAGGCACCTTTGATATCGTCTTTACCACAGAGCCAATCTTTGGAGCTACAGTAACGAAAAATTATAACATCACCATCGGAACAGGCACATTGACAGTCAATGAAAAGTTTTACACTGTAAATGTAACAAACGGTACAGGCGATGGAGATTATGCCGAGAGCGAAGAAGTTATTGTCACAGCCAACGACAGAATCGGATACACCTTCACGGGTTGGAGTGGGCTTGACGGTTTAACCTTAATAGAGGGCATCGCTACAAGCAAAACGGTGAAATTCACCATGCCTGAAAGCGATGTGACGGTAACAGCAGAATACAGAAGAAACAGCTCCAGCGGCGGTGGCGGTTCTTCTGGTGGAAGCTACACCCCACCACCAAAGACCGAGATTACAGGCAGTGTAAACACTGCTACAGGCACAGTAACCTTTAAAGCTACAGAGCAAAATATTGGCGATTTGATTGTTGATAACAGAGGCTTAACATTAAAATCAAGCCTACTGGATATTCACTTAGATGTGGAAAGTCTAAAGGTTATCGACAAGCAAACAAGTGGAAATATCAATATTTCTGCTGCGAAACCCTCTAACTTATCACAGGCAAACAGAGCGTTAATCGGCAACAGACCTGTTTTTAACCTCACCATAAGTGGCAACAAAACTGTAACAGACTTTGGTGACGGCTATGTAACTGTATATATCCCATACAGGCTACAAGCAGGCGAGCAAGCTGAAAACCTTGTAATTTACTACATTAATCAAAATGGCAAGGCAATCGTAGTTGAAAACTCCTCTTACGATGCTAAAACTGGAAGAATGATGTTTAAAACAAACCATTTCTCTGTCTTTGGCATCGGCTACAAAAACCCTGTGAAGTTTACCGATGTAACAAACCATTGGGCAAAAGAAGATATATACTTTGTGGTGAATCGTGGCTTATTCAGTGGCACAAGCAATACCACCTTCTCCCCAAGCACAGCTATGACAAGAGGAATGTTTGTCACAGCACTTGGCAGACTGGCAGAAGTTAACACAGCAAGCTACAAAACAAATAAATTTGCCGATGTGAAGTCTACTGATTACTTTGCACCTTACGTTGCTTGGGCAAAAACCGCGGGCATTGTAAATGGCACAAGCGCCACCACTTTTTCACCAAACAGTAATATAACCCGTGAGCAAATGGCGGTTATCCTTTATAACTACGCAAAGGAAATCGGATTTGACCTTCCAAATGTCCATAAGGAAATTACCTTTGAAGATGATGCAAGTCTCAGCATTGGGGCAAGAGTTGCTGTAACTGAAATGCAGACAGCAGGAATCCTTGCAGGAAAATCAGATAATAAGTTTGACCCACAAGGCATTGCCACAAGAGCTGAGGTATCTGTGATGCTAAAGCGATTTGTAGAGATTGCAATTTCTGAAAGCATGGCAAAGGGTTTTATAAAAAACGACAGTGGTGAGTGGATGTACTACCAAAATGGAACACCTGTAAAAAATCAGACTAAGAACATCGGTGGCAAAAGCTATAAGTTTGATAAAAATGGTGTAACCCTTGATTATCCAAAGAAAAAAGAGTATGGCACTTATACTGTAAAAGCCGGTGATAGCTTCTGGAAAATTGCCAATGAACACAATATCAGTATGTATACACTTGCAGAGATTAATGGCAAGACCATTTTTAGTATGATACATCCTGGGGATGCGCTCAAAATTCCTAAGTAATACAAGAGCGATAATACAATCTTCGGTGAAATACCGAAAAGACGGTTACCGATTAGAGGTAGCCGTCTTTTTTGGGGAGGATTTACATGAGAATAATATATCCTAAAAGTTGTACGTTGTGAAACTGTAGAGCGGAATAAAGACCTTGCTTTACTGATATTTTGCCATGCTTTTTTAAAACTAAATAGGCATCACTATGCCCGATTGAGATTCTTAAAATTTCAATCGGGCATTTTTGCGTTTAAAAGTATGATTCCTCGATGCCGTTCCCCTCCCACCGTCCTTTCAAATTCAGCTTTTAACCAAAATTTGAAAGGATCCCCCTGTATCATCATTCACATGAATAATAATATCCGGCGAAAGCTCGTAAGGAGATGAAACGTTTTTTATTTTCCAGTCATTTTTAGCTATATCCAGCTATTTTGCAAATTCTACTCCTGAAACGTATGTGTTTCCATATTCAGACACTGCAATATTTACCTGTTCCTGTTCGCTTATTCAAGAAAGCATATTATCCAGATTAAGAAAGGATAAATCCGGTTCCTGGCCTACATATTTAAAAAGTAATACCATCCCAATACAAACAAAAATAATAATGGAAACAAATCCAACCCAAAACCTAAATCCTCTTAAATTCATCTCTTCTCACCTATCTACCCCTCTTGTATATCTTTATTCGAATAATCAAGAATAATTTTTTGCATTTTTTACAAATCCAAGCAGAGATTACAACATCTTTAAATGCATTATTTTGTAACAAAACTTCACCAGGTTTCGGAAGTAGAGATACTTTATGCTGTTTTTTCACCCATGCTAATCCGCATGCCTTGTAAAAGCCCTTCTTCCATCTCATCATCACACATTGGACATTTCATATTTACACATCATCATTTTAATACTTTTCATTAATATTTATTTTTTAGAATTTGTCATCGCTATAACGTTTGACATAAAATATCATATTTTTCTTATATCCCTACATTTCACATCCAAAAGCCAAGTCTTATTATAATTTCGTCTTTCAGTTCCTTATTGCGATAATTGGCTATATCTGTCTTAAACATGAAAAGCTTGGTTTTTAGCGGTATGTGGGCAAATACAATTAGTCTTTTTTGCATAGTGCTACTATAGTCTCCACATGCTTCGTATATGGTAACATAAAAAAACTTATTATAACAATTAATTCTCACTCGAAATGTGCGTCACTTATGATACGGTTCACCTCTCATAATCCTAAATTAATATAACTTATTAAGTAAACTATATCCATTATATAAACTTTTTGCCGCCGATTTGATGTCTAATTGCCGACGACAATCCGATGCAAATACCACCTAACTGCGGCTACTAGCTACTTCTTGACAATCTACCTTTACAAAACAAAAAACGTCCTCTCCCCTTTACCTACAAGGTTTAGCAAGGACGTCCTTCTTCAAAAACGGAGAGAATGGGATTTGAACCCATGGTGCGGTTGTGCCGCACAGCGGTTTTCGAGACCACCACCTTAAGCCACTCGGACATCTCTCCAAATACACTTAACTATTATATCACTAAATTTTCCAATAAAAAAGACCTAAAGATAAAATCTTTAGGTCGATTTATTATAATTATAGACTTACGATATTTTCAGCTTGAGGACCTTTAGCTCCTTCAACTACGTCAAAAGAAACTTTTTCGCCTTCTTCTAAAGTTTTGAATCCGTCTTTTTGAATTTGTGAATAATGAGCGAATACGTCATTTCCTTCATCTGTTGAAATAAAACCAAAACCTTTGTCTGAATTAAACCATTTAACTGTACCAGTCATAATCTCTTACCTCCGAATTTTTATTTTTCCTTAAATTACTTGTAAATAATTCATCAATAAAAATTCGAACTATATTATTAAATCTAATATTAGATAATTCTCGTTTATTAACTTGATAATTTTTTACTTATAATGCAAGGTTCTATATAATCATATACTATTTCAGAAAAAAATCAAGGGTTTTTTAAAAATATTTTAATATTTTTTATAAAAAGTTATTTTATTTCACTAAACGCGTATTATTCTATCTATAATGGACTCATTATTAAGCTTTTTGGTTATAAAATAAGTCAAAATATATTGGACAATTATTAGAACAACTAGCATCAATATTATTTCTTTTATTGGACTTTGCCATTTGGCATATGTTGCTTCTTTGCTAAATACTTCAAAACAGACTTTGGCAATACGTGTACCAAATATTGATGCCAAAACTCCACTGATCAACGAATAATACATTCCTTCTACTTGTAACATAGTATTTAGCTGTTTATCTGATAATCCAATGGCTTGAAGCATACCAAGCTCTTTTTTTCTAGTCAAGATACTAGTTATCATAGTATTAATCAAATTTAGCAAACCAATTAATCCAATAACGAAAACAAGCACCATTCCAATGAACTGCATGGAATTTTTTTGTCTGTTGTACTCATCAAAAAGGCTTTTATATTCAATTACCTCTACATCATTATACCCTGCCAGTAGCGCCTCTAATTCTGTTTTAACCTCTTCTTCTGAATTTTCATTAACATTGACAGCTATTTTTTTGTAATTATTCTCACCTAGGTATTCCTTAACTATTTTTTCATGTACTATCCAAGTAGGACCTATACTATGTCTATTATTACTTATTGGTAATATATCTGTAAATGCTAACACTGTAAATTCTTCTGTAAAACTTGTATCATCACCCTTATTCACATTGAATAATACTTTGTCTCCAGTATGATAATTATCTTCATCTTTATCTCCTGAATATATTACATACCTACCTTGATTTAATTTATCTAAATCCAAGTTTCCTTCCAAGATTTTACCTGCCAATTTTTTTAGAGTGACATCTTCATATCCATAAACATCACAGTTGACCGTTCCATCATAATTACCATATTGCTCCTTATGCTCATCCATCTTTTCACTATCGTATTTCATTGTGACTATCTTATGTCTTGTTTTAACAATATTTTTTATATCTTCCATTTCCATAACTTGCTCTATGATATTGTTCATATCATCAATATTATCTTTTCCAGAATCAGTATTAACAATATCAAAATCTCCAGCTACGTAATTGCTTGTAAGATTATCTACTCTCATACTGTTAAAGATTGATGAGAATGTAATAAATAATATTCCGCTCATAGTTAGAGATAGCATAGTCATTATTGTACGTTTTTTATTTCTCCATAGGTTTAAATAAGCCATTTTACCAACTGCACCTAGTCTAGTATGCTTAGTCTTTTTAGTGGTCTTTTTGCCTGTTGTACTTACCTGTGAATAACGTAATGCCTCTATTGGAGATATTTTAGCTGCTATTTTACTTGGTTTTACCAATGCCAGCCTTATTGTGAACAAGGAAACACCCGCAGCTATAAGAATAATATATAATGGAAATACCATTTCTATATTATTGCTAAGAGGTATCATAGGTACTAATATATTACTAATCAGATATCCTAACAATATCCCCAATGGTATACCCTTCATTGATGATATGATACCTTCATATATAATCATCTTTCTTAGTTGCTTTGGAGATGTACCAAGAGATGACAGCATACCTATCTGCTGTATCCTCTCCACAACAGAAATATAATAAATATTGTATATTACTATTATAGTTGCAATAATAACCATTAATCCCAATATTGCAAAAGGTATCATGTTGGTTATGTTTTTTCGTTTTTCATTAAGAAGCATCTCATTGAACGAAATATTTTCATCCCCAATTTCTAAATCCATTGACATCTTTAATATCTTGTTATAAACATCACTATCATCCTTTAATTTAAGAGCTATATCCTTATGTACTAATTGGGGGTCTATTTTCCTCATAAAACTCTCAGATATCAATCCTAACCCTGTCTTATTGACAGCCATCATATTATTTTCTTTCAGAATTCCTACAACCTTGAATTTATTATTATATGAATCTCCATTACCTGTAGTATATTCCATAGTAATATTCTGACCTAACTCTACTGGTAATTCAAAGCGTTCTAATACCGAAGGCAATACAGCTATTTCATTATCTTCTTGTGGAAATATACCTTCTACCACTTTAAATGATAATAGGTCTGCTCCTTCTTCATCAGCATATAATAAGGACAAACTATAATTATTCATATCTGTCACATCAGCTGCATTAGAAAAAACTCCTGCTTTCTCTAATTGAATATGGTGTTTCAACATATCAATCTGTTTCTCATTGACATTAGTAAATCTAGCTTCTGCTTTTCCATAAGAATCAATGACATTATTTAGATTCATCTGTCTTATACTTACTGCAAAAGTTGCTATAGTTGTTATTAGACAAGTAGATAATATGATAGCTAATAATATTAATCTTGACTTACTCTTAGAGGCTTTACCGTATTTCCTTGCTAATTTTACCATTATACTCATACTATCTACCTCCCTCAACTATTTTCCCATCTTCAATTCTAATGATTCTATCTGCCATACGGGCTATGTAATCATCATGTGTAATCATAACTAATGTTTGATGATATTTTTTAACTGATAGCTTTAATAGTCCTAGAACCTCTTCACTTGTCTTTGAATCAAGATTTCCTGTAGGTTCATCAGCTAATATGATAGATGGTTTTGAGGCTAATGCTCTAGCTATTGCAACTCTTTGCTGCTGTCCACCAGATAAGGCACTTGGCAGGTGTTCTCTTCTGTCATATATTTTTAGGGTATTCATCAAATCTTGAACATAATCAGTATCTACTTTCTTACCATCCAACTCAATAGGTAATGTTATGTTCTCATAAGCATTGAGAACTGGCACTAAGTTGAAGAATTGAAATATGAACCCTATTTTTCTTCTCCTAAAAACTGCTAACTGCTCATTTTTCATTGAATAAATATCATGATTTTCAATTAGAACCTTACCGTCTGTAGGTCTGTCCAATCCTCCTAACAGATGTAGTAATGTGCTCTTACCAGAACCGGAAGTTCCAACTATTGCAACAAACTCTTTCTCCTTTATTGTCAAATCGAGATTATTAACCGCTTTTACTATATTTTCTCTTCCATAAAACTTCTTTAGATTTTTTGTCTCTAGTACATTCATTTCTATTCCTCCATAGACTATATATTGACTCTATCTTATAAGTAACTAGACTTAATTATCTTCATGTGAATAGTATATACTCCATAGCTTACGTTTTTATTTCATTTTATCTTACAAATCTGTAAGGAAGAATAATATGCAAAATGTTGTACCCTTATTCAATGTTGAACGTACTGTAACTGTACCTCCTTGTTCTTCAATAATTCTTTTTGTAAGATATAACCCTACACCTGAACCTTCTTTTCTCTGTACTTCTTCGGATTCTCCTCTATAGAACCTGTCAAAAACTTTGAATTGCTCTTTTTTGGAAATGCCTATACCGGTGTCCTTGATTACTATCTTAATCGAAGTCTCTAACCTCTCCATGTTTACAGTTATACTCCCCCCGTCTTCTGTATACTTTACAGCATTTTCCAATAGATTGAATATGGCTTCTTTTGTCCATTTTTTATCGTGATTTATATCTATGTTAATTAATTGTTCTATGTTAATATTTATACCTTTTTCACCAGCAGACAGATATATCCCGTTTATGGCATCTAAAACAGTTTTTTTAATATCCCTATTCTCTCTTTTTAATTGAATCATTCCTGCTTCTAATCTAGATATATGAACAAGTGAATTAATCAACCATTCAAGCTTGATTATCTCTTCTTTGCTTCTTTCCAAGAATTTTATCTGATTTTCTTTATCAACTTCATCTTCCAGCATCAAAGAATTAAATAATTTTATGGAAGAAAGAGGTGTCTTAAATTGATGTGATATATCTGTTACTATAGATTTTATTTGTTCTCGACTTTTTTTGATCTCTTCTATACTTAATTCCAATCTCCTAGTCATAAGATTGAATTGATATCCTATCCTATCAACTATTCCTTCATTATTGGTAGCTAAATGTACAGAATAATCCCCATCCATTACTTTATCTATTCCTCTAGAAAATAATTCTATTTTTTTCATGATATATATAAGGCTCTTTGAAAAATAAAACAGGATAATTATAAAAATCAAAATAATCATTATTATGTTATATGTCATCATACTTTTCGCTTTTGTATAAAAATCTTTGCTGTAACTGATGTCCATATCCTGGGTGTATCCATATTTATTTAATAGCTTTTTACCTACCATGATATATTGATCATTTTTTCCCTCTAAAAATATATTTGCGATTTCTTTTTCCTTATCAGGAACCAAAGTAGCTAAACCACCTATGATATTATAATCGTCCAATATCTGCTGTCTATGTAACTGCTCAACCATGTTGCTGGATATCAAATAAAATACTATGATTATAGCTGCCATTAGACCCAAGGATATCTTGGAAATATTATATATGAAAGGTTCTTTTTTGAAATATCTTATCATTTTATCCTCCTGTAATTAACTCCATTTGAAATTATATAAATATGAATTAGTGCTACAATAATAATGTTGTTATACAATTTTCTATAATACCTTTTTATTCCATATGTATCCTACACCTCTGACTGTTTGTATGTAATCAGGTCTAGAGGGGTTGTCCTCTATTTTTTCTCTTATTCTTCTCATATATACAGCTAACGTATTTTGGTCTATATAGTTTCCTTCTATATCCCATAGATGTTCCAGTAATTGTTCTTTACTTAATATCTGCTGACCATTTTTCATAAAATAGTTCAGCACTTTATATTCAGTTTTTGTTACTTCAATCTCTACAGCATTTTTATATATTTTCATTTTATCTGGATATAAAACCATATCACCTGAAGTAAGGGTATCCTTTTTTTCTCTAACTGAAGTTCTTCTAAGTACTGCGTTTATTCTTGAAATGAGTTCTCTTAACTTGAATGGTTTTGTTATATAATCATCCGCTCCCATATCAAGACCAGTAACTATGTTAACCTCTTCATCTAATGCCGTAAGGAATATAACAGGTATATCCTGCACTTTCTGTATATTAGTGAACAACTCGTATCCGTTCCCATCTGGTAATGTTATATCCAATAAAGCTAGATCAAAACTGTTTTTCAATATTTCTGCTTCAGCTTCTTTCTTGCTTTTTGCGTGTATTACTCTATAATTTTCTTTTTCCAAAGCAAATTTGATTCCCATACCTAGAGAAAAGTCATCTTCAACCATTAATATCCTACTCATGAATAGTCCTCCTATATATTAAAAAGACCCATCAATAATACACTGCATTAATATACTAGTAAGATAGACTCTATTCAGCAATATTTTCAGATTCTTATTAAACAAAATGTTTCAGAATCCAAACAGCTGAACAGAGTCTATCTTACGGAAGTTATTAACCATATGCATTACTTAACTGGTCCTTCCAATTTTTTCTAACCAGATATAATTATAGCACTATACTTTGGTAATGTTAATCTTATTTTTCCTCTTTTCACTTCATATTTTTCCTTATCCGTATTGAAACTATCCCTAGTCGTAAGTATAACTCTTTCCATGCTCTGGGAATCCCTTATACCTAATTCCCATACAGGAATATGGAAGCTTCTTTCTTCATCATTATTATTAACTGCAATTGCTAATTTATCATTGTCATCCCATCTTCCATAACTGATGACTCCCCATTCTCCATACAGATATTTCAATGAACCCGTCCTAAGGGCTTGATATCTCTTATGAATGGATATTATTTCTTTGTGGAATGAAAGTAACTCTTGATCTTCTTTTCCCCATGGAAATGTTCTTCTATTATCTGGATCCGTCCATCCACATAGACCTGCTTCATCTCCGTAATATATGGTGGGTGCTCCCTGCCAAGTCATCTGAATTACTACTGCCTCTTTCATAATCCCTTTATTAATATTCTCATTAGCCTTCTCTGGTCCAAGATTGTTGGTTCTACCTACCATATGATTAGTTCTAGTCATAAATCTTGAATGGTCATGATTGGATAATTCATTCATGGCAGTCAATAGCGAGCCAGTTAAAAAGCTTTGCATATTATGAGTCATAGTATCAAAAAATGCTTTATGGTTATTAAGCAATTCTCCTTTATATTCATCACTATGTTTTTCTAGCCCTGTCAAAAACCATGTGACAGGCTCCATGAATGCATCATAGTTCATGATTGTGTCCCATTGATCTCCTAAAAGCCAATCCCTTGAATCATCATAATGCTCAGCAAGGATAATAGCATCATCCTTACCCGATTTTACAGATTTTCTGAAATCTCTCCAAAACATATGATTAAATTCTTGTGAATACCCAAGGTCTGCTGCTACATCCAATCTCCATCCATCAGCATTATAAGGTGGACTAACCCATTTTCTAGCTATATTCATTATATAGTTATACAATACTGCTGATCCTTCAAAATTAAGTTTGGGTAAAGTCTCATAACCCCACCATCCATCATAGTTGGTATTGTTTGGCCATTCACATCTACAATGGAAATGAAAAAACCTAGTATAAGGACTGTTTTTTGATTCATACGCCCCTATATCGTATTCCGTTTGATTCTTATATATATTCTCTCTATCCAGCCATTTATTGAAGGAACCACAATGATTGAATACTCCATCAAGAATAATTTTCAGACCTCTTGAATGTACTTGTTCAATGAGTTCCACCAATAATTGATTACTAGCTTCCAGGTTCTCTTTATTAGTAGTTCTCATTATATATTTTGTGGCATATTCATTACATGGATTATCATCATTAAGAACTTCCCCTCCATCATTGACTATAACACCAAAATGAGGGTCAACATAGTCATAATCTTGGGTATCATATTTATGGTTAGATGGTGAAACAAAAATAGGGTTAAGATATATTACATCAATACCTAAATTACTTAGATAATCAAGTTTATCAATTATCCCCTTAAGGTCCCCACCATAGAAATCTCTTACACTATCAGCATCTGGGTACTTATACCAATCACTTATTTTTCTTGTAAAGTTACCTACATACAAGTATTCATTATCAACAACATCATTACTTTCATTACCATTATAAAATCTATCAACAAAAATTTGATAGAATATGGCTCCTTTTGCCCAGTCAGGAGTTTTGAATCCAGGTGATATCCTGTAATTGAAATGGGTATTAGGTTCACGGCTGATACCTCTTTTATTATAATAACATCTAAAACTACCGAGGTTTATTTCAAAATAATATTCTATGATCTCTTTTTCAAGGCTGATTTCTCCAGCATAATAATCAAATAATTCATCAGTTTCATCAATACACAATTCCAGTCTATTGCCATTACAGATTACAAAAGCTTTATCTATATTATCCTTCTTGGTCCTTAACCTAACTTTTACTTGTTCATTAGCTTTTGGTTCACAAGGTATTCTATATTCCTTGGTTCCATCACTAAAAACTGCTCTTTCATCTAGTATTGGTTTATTATTATCAATATACAGTAATAATTTTTGTGCTAATGAAAGTTTTCTAAAAGTCTTATGTAACATAGGATTAAGCCAAACCTCCTTATTTTATCTTTCTAGAACTAATCTTCAACAATGTCATATCCCCAATTATATAAGTGATCAATTCTATTATTATATTTTGTTATAGCTTCTTTTTTTGAAGCAAATACATCTGTATTTATATAAACTATTACATTATTTCTTACATCATTTCCTATTTCAATCACTTTTTTATTATTAGCATTTAATATTAATTTTATAAAATTATTTCTTTTTAAAAAACAGCTTTTATAATAAGTTCTCACTAATATCACCTCTATACACTATATTCGTTACTGATATAAGTTATACAAGTTAATATAGCTTAGTTAATAATTGTCGTCTTAATAACTTATCTTAACTATATTCTTCCCAAATATCCGTAAAGATTTCATAGCATACAAGAAAAGAGGCTACGCCTTGTATATGTAGGTCGCTTTTTCCTGCAAAACAAAAAAGACAGCCTACCGATCGGCTGTCTTTTTTCTTTAAGGAGAAGGTATTTGTTCTTATGGGGTGTAGCAAAAACTTTATTATTTATATATATTGTATTGGGGGGTTTTACAATAATAATTATAGCATTAACCCGGAAATAAGTGTGCATAAACTTTCAATAATTTGACTATTTTTATTAGTAGTATTATACAACTAATATTTTCATCAATTTATGTCCCATTTAATTATATACAAAAAGGTCAAACTAATAAAGCTAGTTTTTGCACAGCCCAATTTTTTAACATTTTTCTTATATTTTTTTATATAAATCCTTCTCAAAAATCTGCCTTACTTCACCTACATCTTTAGTTACTCCAAGGACTATCATTAATTTGATTCTTGCCTTTTGTCCTGATAGATTATCTCCCAATATTACTCCCATATCCCTTAACTGTCTTCCTCCTCCTTGGTATCCATATGAATCCAGTACTCTTCCTTTTGAGCATCTTGATACTATGACTACTGGGATGTTTAAGTCAATAGCTCTCTGTATACCATCCAACATGGTTGGGGGTAGATTTCCTCTACCTAAAGCTTCTATGACGATACCTTTATAATCATTATCAACAAGATAATCAATAAATTCTGAACCAAGACCAGCTACAGCTTTAATAAGAGCAACCCTGTTCTCAATTTTTTCAGTAACAATCTTAGAAGCTTTTTTTCTGTTTCTGTAATAGATGACTTGGTCAGAGTCTACAATGCCTAGAGGACCGAAGTCCATACTCTGGAATGTGTCAAGACTTAATGTATGAGTTTTAGTTACTTCATCTGCTGCATTCACTTGATTATTCATGACTACCAATACACCCTTATTCTTAGATTCCTCAGAACAAACTGTACATATTGAAGCAGCCAGGTTAGCTGGTCCATCATAGCCTAATTCTGAACCATTACGCATAGAACCTGTTACAACAACTGGTTTTTCCGAGTTGATAACAAGGTCAAGAAAATATGCTGTCTCCTCTAGGGTATCAGTACCATGTGTGATTACTACTCCTGCTATATCTTCTCTGCTTAGAAGTTCGTTAGTGACTCTTGCAATGTCCAACATCATGTTAGGAACAATATGTGGTCCAGGATAAGCACCATAGTGTATAACCTCAATCTGTGCCATTTTCTCAATACCTGACACTTTTGAAATTATATCCTTATCAGATAGTGCTGGTATAGCAGCCTTCAGCCTTTCGTCAACCATCATGGATATTGTTCCACCTGTAAAAATCAATGCTACTTTTTTCATCTAAAACCCATCCTTTCAACTATATATATTGAACTTGAACATCTATACACCCATTTTAGAAAGTTCAATACATTTCCCTTGATTACCTCTTACTTATATTTTTGTTTGATTATAAATTCTCCCAGAAATCATCAACCTTTTCCTTCAACAAATCACTAGATGCATAGACAGCATGATTCCATTCATAAGGAAAAATCCTTTTGTAATGATTACTGCCAAATCTTTCATCTATAAGGACTACTATGCCTACGTCATTCATTGTTCTTATGACCCTTCCTGCTGCCTGCATAACTTTATTCATCCCCGGATACATATAAGCATACTCAAAACCGTTATCAGATGTATTGTCAAAGTAATTCTTGATAAGATTCCTTTCGTTGCATATAGAAGGTAACCCAACCCCTACTATAACTGCACCACTAAGTTTTTCTCCTGTTAAATCTATACCTTCACCAAACATACCCCCTAATACTGCAAAAGCTACAAATGAATCTTCTCTCTCATTATGGAACTCTCCTAGAAAATCATCTTTTTCACTTTCGCTTAGTCCTCTTTCTTGTTTTATGATATTTATATCATCATCTTCTATTATATTAATAAAAGTGTCATACACATCATTCATATACTTGTAGGAAGGGAAGAATATGATGTAGTTCCCCTTTTTCCCCTTAATTGTATTGTAGATAGTCTCTACAACATTTATATAGGTTTTCTGCCTGTTCTTATATTTTGTAGATACCTTATTATTTATTAATAAACATAGATTTTTTTGTTCAAAAGGCGATTCAAGAGTCAATCCATAATTCTTTTCATTGCCTCCAAGTATCTTGACAAAATAATCCATAGGCGTTAAGGTAGCCGAAAAAAGCACAGTAGACTTTGCATTTCCCATATAATCCCTTAGATTCCCTGATGGATCCAAGCAAAAAAGCTTCATCAATACATCATCTTGTATCTTTTCATAATATGTTATATATCTATCATCATAGAGTTCTGCTTTCTTCACAAAATCATAGCTGTCAAAGTAGAAGTCAAGTAATTCATCCATGTGTTCCCATTCTACCAGATTGACAAATATCTTTTCAGTTCTGTGTATGATACCTCTAAGTATATCTACAAAATCCTCTGAATAATATTCTTCTACCATGAAATCTCCTACAATCTCACATTCACGTCTCTTTTCAATCATAAAACTATTCAATTTCCCCAAATATCTATAAAGGGTTTTATCTATATCCTTAACTATTCTCCTTAACTTTAATATAGGCTTTTTGTACATAGTAGCAGAATACATTTCTCTTGCTCTGTCAACCAGATTATGGGCTTCGTCTATTAAAAATAGATAGCTACCGTTACCTTCCACAAAAAATCTTTTGAGTACTGCACTAGGGTCAAAAGCATAATTGTAATCACATATGATACAATCACTAAAAAGCGCTAAATCAAGAGTTAATTCATAAGGACATACTTGATATTTCTTAGAATACTCTAAAATAGTATCCCTGTTGTAATTATCAGTTGCTGTCAACATCTCACCAATAGCCCCATTTATTCTATCATAGTGTCCTTTTGCATATTTACAATATTTACTGTCACATTTTTTCTCTTCATTCAAGCATATCTTATCTTTCGCAGTTATAAGAACCCTTTTTAACTTTAGTCCATTGCCCTCAAGGAGCTTAATGGCTTTTTCTGCTACATCTCTTCCAATAGTCTTAGCTGTAAGATAAAATATCTTGGAATTCTTCTTTTCCATTGATTTTATAGCAGGATAAAGAGTACCCATAGTTTTTCCTATCCCTGTAGGAGCTCTAGCAAATAATTTCTCATCTTCCATTATCACTTTATATACACTATTCATAAATTTCCTTTGACCTTTTCTAAAAGAATCAAATGGAAATTGAAGACCTTTTACACTTTCATCCCTTAACTTATTATAACTGATTATCTTCTTAGCAAAATCTATATAAAGATTTATTACACTAAAATAAAATTCTTCTAATTCCTTAAGAGTAAATTCATTCTGAAATTGTTTTATGGCATAGCTTCCAAGCTCAACATATGTTAATTGAACTATCAGCTTGTCTATATTATTTTGTTTCCCATATATATATGCATACATCTTACCTTGTGCTATATGCAGCTTATTGTAATCTTCATCAATAGTTTCCAATGATTTGTTTACTGATTTTATTTCATCAATAATTATTATATCATCAAAAATAATGCCGTCAATACGCCCATTTATTTCTAATTCTATATCATCTATTAATACTTTATCTTTTACCGGTACTTCTGATTCATAAGCATCATATTCCTTACTAAATCTCTTCTGAATCTTCTGGTGTGCTTTTATACCATCAACCGCTCTGCTTGAGCTTAAGAAAACTGACTTTATATCACCAGAACGTAGAACAAATTCTATGAGCTCTCTTACTGATATACTTAATTTATTAGAAGACATTTCAATACACCCATTTCAATAAGTTCAATATATTTCCCTTGCATTTATAAGCCTATTAGAACTAAATATTTGCTGGCTCTATAGCAATTATTTAAATAGGCTTGTCTATATTATAGCAAACAATCTAATATTATTGTATAATAATATTATTATCCTATACCTAATACAAATACTAAAGATGAATTTATTGTTTTTTTAAGGAGAGGTTTATTATCAAAATACTTGTTGATGGAGACGCATGTCCCGTAAAAAATATTATTATTAGAATTGCAAAAGAATATAACATCCCTGTAGACATTTTTATAGATTCATCACATATATATGAAAATGATTACTGTAACATATTTGTTATTGGGAAAGGAAAAGATGCTGTTGATTTTGCTTTGATAAATAGAACAAAAGAAAAGGATATTATAATCACCGGAGATTACGGGGTAGCAACCATGGCTCTAAGCAAAAAAGCCTCCGCTATCCACCCAAACGGTTTTATCTATTCCAACGACAATATAAATAGACTCCTTATGGAAAGGCATATATCCGGCCAAGCCAGAAGAGCAAAAAAACGTTATTCCAAAATGAAAAAGAGAAGCATAGACCACGACACCAAATTCGAAAATAACTTTCGAAAACTCATATTAAATACATTAAGTAATGATATTACTCTATAAAAAAAGGATGGCAAAAGTCATCCTTTTCTTATATAGTTAATTTTATTGTAATTCATATAATAAATAGACCTGTTACGAACGTAAATAGTATAGGGGAATATGAAGCAGTTTACTTATCTTCTCCACTATCTACATCTAATTTCACTTGCTTCTCTAAAGGAGCTACTACAACTGAATCCACATCGCTTTTATCTACCTTTTTATATTCTTTATCGAATAAAGCTGCAAATTCTTCTCCTGATATTTTTTCTTTCTCGAATAATAATTGTACTGTTTTATGCATAACATCCATGTTCTCATTTAATAATCTTAGAGCTTCATTGTAAGCATTATCCACAATACGTTTTATTTCACTGTCAATTAATCCAGCGATGTTTTCACCATAATTTCTTGTATGGCCCCAGTCTCGTCCAATAAATACTTCATCATTATCGTTTCCAAACTGGATAGGCCCTATCACATCACTCATACCAAATTTAACAACCATATTTCTTGCAGTTGATGTTACCTGTTGTAAATCACCGTATGCACCTGTTGTTATATCGTCAAAGATGATTTGTTCAGCGGCTCTACCACCTAATCCTACAATTATGTCTTGTTCCATTTCTTTTTTACTTTGATAAGTATCATCAGTTTCAGGTAATGGCATAGTATAACCACCAGCGTAACCTGTAGGTATTATTGAAATACTGTGTACAGGATTTACAAGAGGTAATACATGGAATAATATAGCATGACCAGCCTCGTGATAAGCTGTAATTTTCTTTTCTCTTTCGGTGAGTACTTTACTTTTCTTTTCTGTACCTACACCTATCTTAATAAACGCTCTTTGAATATCTTCTTGCTCAATAACTTTCTTACTAGCTCTTGCAGCATATATTGAAGCTTCGTTCAATAAGTTTTCAAGATCAGCACCAGTAAATCCTACTGTTGTTTTTGCAATAACATTCAAATTAACATTATCTGATAAAGGTTTCCCTTTTGCATGTACTTTTAATATCTCTTCACGACCTTTGACGTCAGGTCTTCCTACAACAACTTTTCTATCAAATCTACCTGGACGTAATAATGCAGGGTCTAATATATCTGCTCTGTTTGTTGCAGCTATAACAATTACACCTTCATTAACTCCAAATCCATCCATTTCAACAAGCAATTGGTTAAGTGTCTGCTCTCTTTCATCATGACCTCCGCCAAGTCCTGCACCTCTTTTTCTACCAACAGCATCAATCTCGTCAATAAAAACTATACATGGAGCATTCTTCTTAGCTTGGTCAAATAAATCTCTTACTCTAGATGCACCTACACCGACAAACATCTCAACGAAATCTGAACCAGAAATACTAAAGAATGGTACTCCAGCTTCTCCAGCTACTGCTTTTGCAAGTAATGTTTTACCTGTTCCTGGAGGTCCTACCAATAAAACACCTTTTGGTATTCTAGCACCAAGTTCTACGAATTTACGAGGACTCTTAAGAAATTCTACTACCTCTTCTAATTCTTCTTTTTCTTCTTCAAGTCCAGCTACGTTTTGGAATGTAATCTTTTTATTTTCATCTACTACCATTTTAGCTTTGCTTTTACCAAAAGACATAACACGGTTTCCACCGCCGCCGCCTTGGGCTTGATTCATTATAAAGATTAATAAGAAAATTACTGGAATAAGAACTATCAGTGATGGAAGTATCTGAATAAACCAACCTGGTCTTACAATATCTTTAACATATATTTTCTTCCCATATTCTTCCATTTTTTCTTCGAATTTTGATGTATTAGTGATTGGAAAACTTCTAGAATCAGTATTTTCAAAATAGACTGTTACAATACCAGTAGGTATTTCTGCATTCTGTTTAACTTCAATTCTGACAACATCATCAATCTCTTTAATTAAATCTTGATAACCATAGTCACCTTTCATCGTGTCAAATCTGTTACTTGATATAAAAACTGCGATAAGTAAAACTAAAAGTAAAAGCGCATAAAAACTAAATCCTTTAATATTTTTTTTCATGTGCTTGCCTCCTTTCCTATCTTTAGAATATTTACGGTTTTTGTCTATCAAATATTAACTATCCATTGTTCCAATAAATGGTAAATTACGATATCTTTGCATGTAATCAAGACCATATCCCAAAACAAATTTATCAGGTATACTAAATCCTGTATAATCAACTTGTACATCCTCAACAACTCTTCTATCTGGTTTATCTAGCAATGTACATATTTTAATACTATTTGGTTTCCTATCTTTTAATATACTTACCAAATAACTAAGTGTTCTACCGGAATCTATAATGTCTTCAACAATTATTACTTCCTTACCCTCAATTGACTCATCAAGATCTTTTACTATTTTAACTACACCACTACTCGATACTTCATTCCCATAGCTTGAAACAGCCATAAAATCCATTGTAACAGGAATGTCTTGAATTTGTTTTGATAAGTCTACCATAAACATTACTCCACCTTTAAGTACGCAAATCAAATTAACTTCTTTACCTTGATAATCTTCTGATATTTGTTTACCTAATTCTGCAATTCTTGCGTTTAACTCTTCGGCAGATATTAATGTTTGTATGTTATGCATCATAATATCCTCCTCTAATAGTATCTTACTTCTAATATTTTTTTGGTTGAAGTAGTAACCTTGTATGCTTCACTTATTCTATAACCGATGACCCAAATTATATTGTTTCCATCTGCTAGAAGTGGTATAGCATCTCGTTGTTCTTTCGGAATTTTACAATCAATAAAATACTTTTTTAATTTTTTAGTACCATTAATTCCTTTTATGGCGATTAAATCTCCACTCTTTCTACTTCTAACCTTCAAATTATCTTTTATTTTATCATAATCAAACCATTTCGTATATAAATTTTTAGGAATATTATATTTTTTCTCTTCAATAATGCGAAAATCTAAATGTTTATTTAATTCTTTTATATAGATTTTTGATAACTCGTCTACATCATAATTAAAATCATTTATCTTATTTTCTCCCAAATTGGTTATTATGATACTGTCATACATTTTTTTTGCTATTAATCCTTTTGGTAAATTTATTCTTTTACTTACTTGTTTATCGGCTAATTGAATTATCTCATTAATATGTTTATATTCAATATCCTTCAATGAGGTAATCTCGCCGATTATGAGTCTTATCAGCCGTCTTTTTATGACTGTATCCAATTGTAAAAATTCATTTGTATCAATAACATATTCTTTATTTTTTATCTTTACAATTTTTTCTTTTTCTTTTAAAACAATTTTATCTATATAATCATCTTCACTTCTTACTAAATTAGCTGTATTAACTATATTAGTAATAAAGTTCTGATTAAAATTATTTTCAATGTAAGGTATAACAGTATGACGGATCTTATTTCTAGTGTATATTTCCATCTGATTAGTATAATCGTCTCTGTACTTTATATCATTATCCACACAGTATTTTTCAACTTCTTCTCTTGTACACTCAATCAATGGTCTTATGATATTATCTCTTTTGGGACGTATTCCACCGATTCCCTTAATTCCTGTTCCTCTTAACAGATTCATTATTATGGTTTCAGCATTATCATTGATATGATGTGCCAAAGCAATCTTGGTACCGCCCAATTCTTTACTTGCATCTGAAAAAACTTGATATCTTACTTTCCTACCCATTTCTTCTTCGGATATTTTATTTTCTTTTGCTAACTTTTTAACATTAAAATAAAACACATGACATACAATACCTCTTTCATCGCAGAATTTTTCTACGAACTTTGCATCTTCATCTGCATCTTTTCCTCTAATACCATGTTGAACATGCACAACATGTAAATCTATATCCAACTTACTTTTCAAACTATATAGCATATGTAATAAACATATGGAGTCAGCTCCACCAGATACACCAATGATGATATTATCACCTTTGTCAATCATATTGAACTTTTGGATAGTGTTTAACACCTTATCTACCATACATCTTTACATCCTTTATAATTTCTGTTTAGCCATAAATAAGTGACTCTTTTAATATACTAGACTTGTTCAAATAAATCAATAGTCAAGTTAAATCTTTGTTATATATGCTTCATTATTAACAGTTTGTTAATATCTTATATACAAATTAGCGATTGCATAACAGTCGCTCCAATAGTATAGGGGAATATTTCGTCAGCCAGTTAAACATCCGTGTTTAAAAGGCTGAGTTCGCCATCCATGGCTCACTGCTCCATATTCCCCTATACTATTTGCGCTCGATATTTAGAATTCGGAGCTTACTGTATAGTATAATATTGCATATGCGAGAATTAGTTCTTTCCTATAAGATTAAAAGCGGAGAAAACCTTTAATATTTCTCCGCTATTAGTACTTATAATAATAATTATCCCGCTTTTTCCCATATTCTCATAACCAGTACAGTCATATCATCTTTCAACATGCCTCCTGTCTTTTCTCTGGCTGCTTCTAATATGTAATCAGCCATATCCTGTGGATTTCTACTATCCAATTTATGTAGAGACTCCTCTACCCACTTCTCTTTATCAATCTCCTCATCCTCGCAATCTAATATTCCATCTGTAACCATTATAACCATATCGCCATTTCTTAGATTCTTGGTAGTTGATTCACTTTCTATCTCATTCAACATCCCCATAGGGAGTGATGTTGATTTTACTACCTCTACTTTATTTCCTCTCTTTATGAATGACGATGCAGCCCCAATTTTTACAAATTCACATACACCTGTATATCTATCAACTAAACCCATATCCAGAGTTGAAAAAGTTTGCTCACTAGATTTTAATACAAGTATTGAATTTATCATTTTTATTGCTGTTTCACCATCAAATCCTGCTTCCAGCAATTGTTCTAATAATTCAATAGCAGCTTTACTTTCTTTGAAAGCTTTCAATCCTGTACCCATTCCATCTGAGAGTGCAACGATATCTTGTCCTTTTGGCAGATTCAAAAAGGTATAGCTGTCACCGGATATGTCTTTATAGTCCTTACTGGCTCTAGCGACCCCTTTTGCAATTCTGTAAACCTCACTTTCAATAAATTTCACTTGACAATATTTACTCCCATTAATATATTTGCACCCTTCTTCTAATCTCATTTTTTTCTTGGTGAATTTATTAATTACAGGAGTTATATCTTTCATGCTTTTCGTTTTATCTCCACTATATTTTATCTTGAGACTTACTTCCATCCTTTGGTTACTTGCTTTATATACCACCACATCTTTTACAATAATATCGTCCTTTTTTAATTCCTCAGAAATTTTATTTTCCAAATCTGTATTAAACTCTATATTCTTATATAAATTATTTCCTAACTTGTCAATGATATCTGCAACGGAATAAAACTGCTGGGATATTAGTTGTCTGTTTTCAGCAATTTTATTTTCCCAAGTTAGATTTATTTTATATAACTCAAATAATCTATTTGTTGTTATTATGAATTCCTTTGGCTTTATACATTTTTTAATAAAGACATCAGGAATATCATCTTCGGTTATCTGATTTTTATTTTCTACAGCGGAAAAAATACTAAATACTGTTCTATATGTATCATAAAACTCTTTTTGCCAGCACATTTTGCACATGCTACAGTCTTTACATACTTTTTCCGCTACATCATCTAAGAGCTTATTCACCTCCTCAGTTGTTAGATTCACTCTCCTTTCAGATATATGTTCAAAAGTCTTAGCAATATTTTGAAAAGAATCGGAAAAATTGTTTAACTTCTCACTGATGATTCCTTGTACTTTGTCTATATATTTATCCTCTTCTATTGAGGTTTTTTTCATTGAATATATCTGCTCTTGTTCGTTGGGTAATATAGCAAATATACCTACACTTACAATCAAGGCTTTTACTATCTGGAAATCCAGGTTAAGGGGAGATATGAAATACCATAAACCAATTGTCCCTAGAGAAAATCCTATTATACTACCTACTTTCCCTAATTCCCGAAATAGAGCTGACAGTATCCCAACCATACCGAATATACCTATTATCTCCGGTTCATATCTCCCCATCAGAACTAATACTATTCCAGATATCACACCTATAATGGCACCTGTACCAATACCATGTCTATATCCTAGAATCAAGATAACTGAGAATATCCAGATTTCTATGAATCCTAATCCCATAACAGTTATGTCAGCTATACCAGCAACTGCTGTACCCATTATTATGGCTTCACTGATTAGTATTTCATTAGTTGCTTTTTTATCTTCTTCGTGCTCAAATAAATATTTGAGTCCACGCCCATATATTAATACTAATGAAAATATAGAAGCACTTTCTAATAATGAAACAAACATATTATTGAATAAGTTGTTTTGTATGATTCCAGCAGTGATCGTAATAATCAAACAGCTGGTTGCAGCTATCACCCCCTCGTGAATCAGCAAAGGTTTCTTGCCTTTTATATCTAAAATAGAGTTTACTGATACTATGAGTATCATAATTAGTGCATATTTCAATGCATCGATTATTGGCATAGCAGTAAGTAAACCTATCAAAACTGAAAAGAACATCCATATTCGATTTTTCTTATCAATATATACAGCTGAAAAGTATGCCATTGCCATAGGATTCATATTACCAAACATTACTGCTCTACCCATCATTAGACCTACAGCATACATAAAAATTAATTTTAGTATTTTCAATCCTTCTTTTTGTATTTTATCTTTTTTTGTTATTAGCATCCTAGTTTGTTCTACTGTAATGTTAGTTTTACCCATATATTCTCCTCCCCTTCGCAAAATATTATTTAATTATGATTAATCGCTGGTTGACTAATCCAATCATCTCTTGGTGAGAACTAATTATATATGATGCAAATGGAATTGTTTGTCATAACTTGTATCCAAAATAAAAAAACTTTTAGACAAATTTTCTCATGAATAGGTTAATTATCGAATAGAGGTGGGTTATTATGTTTATAGGTGGAAGAACGGTCGTGGAGATAGTATAGGGGAATATTTCGTCAGCCCGTTAAACGTCCGTGTTTAAAGGGCTGAGTTCGCCGTCCATGGCTCACTGCTTCATATTCCCCTATACTATCTCCACTCGGTGTTTAAATCATGGGTATAAAGATTATAAACATAAGGTGGTTTAAAGTGTGGATTAATGTGCTTATTTTATTTATTAAGCTAATTGATAATTTAATTAAATAATAATTACCTTGTACCTTTTACTTTGTAATGTAGGCTACAACCGCATTCTTTTTACTAGCTTAAGAGTGGTAAATATAGAACTAACCATATATAGTGATAATAACGACTTTTACGGCTTGTTGCCATACCTTATAAACAGCTAGAAGCAACAAACGTAACGAGAGTGATTATCACTATATATGGTTTCAATATACAACCGTTGTCTATTTTAATCTTAATGCTTTACCCACAGTCTGAAATATGACAATACTATTATTCTTAAGTTTCTAAGAATATAAAAGCTCACAAAAAAAAGAGTATTTCCTTAAACAGGAAACCTCTTATTCTTCTTCATTTACAAATATTATTTCATCAGGTTTAACTAGTCCAAATTTTTCTCTTCCCAATTGTTCTATGTATTCATCTGATTTAATGTATTCTTTTTGTTTTAATAGGTCTATGTGTTTTTGTTCTTCTGTTTCTATTTGCTGTTCTAGTTTCATCTCATCTTTCTCTAGCTGGAGGTTCTTAACATACAGTGTTGATACTCTAATACTTACGACAACGGTTAGTAGTATTAATACTAGTGTAGAAAACAATATAGCTTTTGTTTTTTTTCTTTTTCTTCTCAAGTAAACTATCATTCCTTTCTCGTAACAACATTTGTATATGCTTAAAGCGTTTTATCATACTTTAAGTTAATATATCTATTTCTTTTTAAATATCACTTTTACGTCCTTAATAATCTTCTTATATTTTATTATCAACCATTTGCCGAATTTTTTCAAGAGTTTATATATTTTTCTGACTACAAAATTGATAGGACGAAGTAAAAGTTTTATTGGTCCTATTATTATCTTGAACAAGAATTTTATTATTTTAGCTATGAAGGAATATATTTTCATGAATATCATTAATACTAGTTTGCTTATTAAGAAGAAATAGATTATTAAGCCTAAGAATACTCCTATGTATAAAAATCCTCTTAGGACACCATTATTGTTTTTAAATATGTCCATGAATATTATAAAGCTTCCAAATAGCCAAAATATAAAATCTTGTACATTGATAAGCCATTTAGGATGTTTTATTATTCTTCTAAGAACTCTAACTAAATCATACACAAATCCTAGAAAAAGACCACTTAGTATTGACATAATGAAGCTGATTGCTTGAGCACTTACTAAACTATTCATAAATCACCTAACCAAATAATTTTGACATAAATGATCCTTTAGACCCGTATCTAGCACCATCACTGTATTCTAAGCTTTCAATCTGCCCATCTAATTCTAATTCCTCTTTTTCTAGATTCAACCTATTAACATGTAGTTCTAAACCTTTAATGGTAAGCGTTCCCATCTCAGTCTCAACCATGACAACGTCCGTATCAAAAGATATGACATCAGAAACTCCTGTTATAGAAATTCTTTCTCTATCATTGATAACTAACCTATGGTTCATATTAGTATGCTTTTCTTCCATGTTTACCCTCCTCTTAATGTGGATTACCTATAATTCATTATATTAACCTATAGAGGGATTTATTCTAATCTAATGTGTTTTTATGGGACGTACCGTTAAAAAGATAGAAAAAGGCTGTCTCATCCATTAAAATCCTATGAGGCAACCTTTCGTTCTATAGATACTTGAACATATCTTTAGCTTCATCTTTTTTTACTGTTTCCTTTACCATTAATACTTCTACCTTAACCGCTTTATTACCGAATTGAATTTCTATTATATCTCCAACAGATACTTTTGTTCCTGCTTTAGCTACTTTTTCATTGATCTTGATTCTACCTGCGTCACATGCCTCATTAGCTACGGTTCTTCTTTTAATTAGTCTTGATACCTTAAGATATTTATCTAATCTCATATTACCACCTGCCTTTTTGTAGATTAATATTTATATAATAAATAAAAAAATCTGCACCATATAGTGCAGATTTTTAGAAATTAAATGTTTTACCTAGCGACCATTTACAGCGTCTTTTAAAGCTTTTCCAGCTTTGAATCTTGGAGCTTTTGAAGCTGCAATTTGCATTGGTTCTCCAGTTTGTGGGTTTCTACCTTCTCTTGCTGCTCTTTCAGTAACATCAAAAGTACCAAATCCAACTAATTGAATTTTGCCCCCATTACTTAACTCATTTGAAACTACATCAATAAATGATTTTAACGCTTTTTCTGCATCTTTTTTACTTAATTCAGTTTGTTCTGCCATAGCCGTAACTAATTCAGCTTTGTTCATAATAACTCCTCCTCTACTTTAATATTATATTATTTTGAACAAAGGCGCATATATGCGCTGCTAAGAATATTCTTAGCTTTATAAACAATCGTTTAAACGATTATTCTTAATGTTCTTTAAGCTGCTCCCATAACTTGTCCAGTTCAGTCATTGTTATGTCGTTCATGCTTAAACCTTTTTGTATTACAAGGTTTTCTATTCCCTCAAATCTATTTATAAACTTTTCTGTAGCATTTGTCAAGGAAAATTCAGTATTTAATTTCAAAAACCTTGAAATATTAACCATTGAAAATAGTAAATCCCCATATTCTTCCATAATGTTACAATTATTACCAATTCTCATGGCTTCTTCTAATTCTTCCAATTCCTCGTGTACTTTTGCCATAACTTGGCTTATGTCTGTAAAATCAAAACCTGCATCTCTAGCTTTTTTTTGAACTTTTACTGCTCTCATTAATGCAGGAAGAGCTTTTGGCACTTTTCTCATGTCTTCAGTATAGGAAATATTGTTTTTTTCAACTTTTTTAATTTCATTCCACTTTATAGTAACTTCTTCAGGCGATTTATCTTGTTTTTCTTTAAATACATGTGGATGTCTTCTGATAAGTTTCTCACATATACCATTAATTACATCATCAATATTAAAATTCTCATTATCAGTGGCTATTTGAGAATGGAATACTACATGTAATAACATGTCTCCAAGTTCTTCTTGCAGGTTTTCCATATCATTATTATCGATTGCCTCTAATACCTCATATACTTCTTCTAAGGTACCACCTCTAAGGCTTTCATGTGTTTGAACTTTATCCCAAGGACAACCTTCTTCACTTCTCAATACTCTAATGATATTTTTGAGCTCTTCAAAAGAATAATTTTTATTATTTTTGTAAATTTTTGTCACCACAATCATTCCAATCAGATAATATATAACAAATTATACCATAATATAATAAGCTAATAAACAAAATTTTATTTATTCTACTTGCTGATTTATAAAATTAGTTTTATTTTATTATTTTTTCATTGCCCTAAATAGGTCTATTTTTTTTATTTTAGTGTTAATGCACTATTCAACGTTGATTAAAATACACTATTGCATAAAAATTTTCTTTGTTTTCAATAATGTGTTTTTCTCCTCCAACAACGCAGAAATGATTTTGTTGGAGCACACCTTTAATCATTTCTGCAAAGTTTCTAATATCCTCATCTGTTGTATCCATTATTTCCTTACATTCATTAATAAAATCCTTGATAAAATAATTAGAAAAATACATTTCATCTGCATTTGTATATTTAAATATATGTGATTTAAATTGATCTCTCAGCAAGATATGAGGTACAGTATTAATAATATATTTTTCCATCTCTTTATCTGTCGCTCTAAATTTTTCAATAAATAGTGTTACCTCATCAATAGCTTTCATTGCTTCTTTAATATTGGATCCTCTATCTACATTAAATATAATCTGACCATCCCTATTAATACTAATTGAAGCTCCATATGCCCCTCCTTCATTAGCTATTTTTTTCATATACTCCTTATTTAATATATTTTCAAGAACTTTCATTTTAGGATTGAATACATATCCATCTTCGGTAAAGTCACCTCCTTTTACTATATAGTAAGTATCCATAGGTATTATAATTCCCTTGTTTATAGAATCTGATTTATACAAATGATTTTCTACCGAGTAACAGGTATGATTTATATTCTTTATTAAACCAGAAATACTTTTAGCAAATTGACCATACTCGTTTTTATTGCCAACAAAACTGATTGTCATGTTATTTTGATTAAATACTTTTTGATTGATGTTTTTTAAGTTTTCTTGAATATCTAGGAAATTTTCATCAAAATTTTGTTCAAGTTTTTTCAGAAATTCATAGTAGCTAACTCCCCATATTTTCGAAATGTATTCTCCATAAGAAGCAACTTGATTATAAGCTAATGTACTTCCATAATCATACTCTTTAAAACTCATTTCATATTCCATTTTTTGGTTTACTATGATATCTTTTATACTTTCTCTATTACTAAAAATGGTGTTACTCAGTATTTCAGCCGCTAATTCAAACATATCTTTTTTAACCTCATCTGTAGTTAGATGTACCTGAACTTTTAATCGGTATAAATTGGAATCAGACATTCGATAATAGCGTGGTACAGCTATCCATGAGTAATTTTTAGTATGTTTTTTTATTTTTTCATCACTGTATTTCTCTGTTTCTAATTTTCCCAAGAGATCACACAAAAGCTTCACATAGCCTATCTTATCCCAAGGTACATTCTGTGTATCAAAATAAAGAGACATTTCAGCTATTTTATCTACCTTAATAGGATGATATAAAACTGTGGTATTTTCTAGTTCCTTGACTTGTGTTGGTATCTCATCCATCTCAATTTTAATATCATCTAATGTAAGTGAGGGAATAAAGGCTAGTTCTTCCTTTGTATTTCTTTTATTTTTCCATTCATTTAATGTTTTAGTTTGTTTTATTAATGCTTGCAGATGTTGCGGTGTTAAACTGGATTTGTAGTTAGCTAACTTCTTTCTCTCCTTTTCAATTTGTTTTTCTACAAGCCCAACAATAGGTTTTAATGTTACTATAGACCTATGTTGATTATCCATAATATATTTTTTTATTAGGTTTTCAAAATATCCTTGTTCTACTTTTTTTTCAATGCTTTCCAAATATTCATATTCTCTAATATATAGAAAAGGATCTCCACCATGAAGCCAACTTTGGCATATTATATTATTATAATTTATCATGTTAATACTGCTCAACATCTTATAGTTATCACGTTTTTTCCATTTATTTATTGTTTGTTGAATAATCTTTTTATCCAATCTTTCCTCGTAGATATCTGAGAAAGCCCTATCAATATATTCTTGAATCCTTGCTTTATTTTCTTCTCCAGTATCATACACTTTGATTGTATACACTGGCTGAAAGCCACTTATATTTAACCTTGTTTCTATCATAGCTCCTAATCCATTATCTTTTAGCTTAGTATTTAATTGTGTAATCTTTTCACTGAGGATTTCATCCAAAATTCTAAAGCCAATGATTGTTTCACTATCCAAAATATTACTTACTACATAATTATAGGTTAGATAAGTTAGCTTTTTATCTTCTTCCAATATGCCGTATGATTCTATATAATCTACAGGCTTTCTAAAGGCTTCTTGATTAATTGCTATATCATGTATCTGTTCATTATTCTTAGAAAAATGACAATAAAATTTTTCATCAATTAGTTTTAGAACATGGTTAATATCAAGTTTTCCATATATAATGGTATAACAATTAGAAGGTTTATAATGGCTCTTGTACGTATTTATCATCTGTTCCCTTGTTAATACTTGAATATCTTCTGGAATGCCCCCAACTTCAAATCTATACGCTGTATCAGGAAAAAGAGATTTGTTGATTGCTCGATTGAGAAAAATATCCACATCTTGCAAACCTTTCATCTCACTATAAACCCTACCGTTAAATACAACATCTTCTTCCTGAGAATTTAGCTCATAAATCCCTCTCTCAGCTTGAAATAATCTTGGTTCTTTTGTTAAATTAGAGAAAAATATTATATCCATCATAACATCCATGATATTATAAATATCTTTTTCTATATAACTACTTGCTGAATAAGTAACATAATCCAAGTTAGTAGCGGCAATTATTGATTGACTCATGGAGTTCTTTTTGATTTCTGATAAAGGATTTTTTATTGGATAATGAAGTGAACCTCCTTTAGCAACACAATGTTCAATGACATGATGGATACCTGTGTTATCTGTTGGAAGTGCTTTAACATTAATTGAGAAAAATCTTTCCTTGTCCTCATTTTTAATATAAATTAGTTTTCCACCAGATTTTATGTGCTCATAAGTGATGGCTGTTCCATTTAGTTCCTTAATTTCTTCAGTATCTATCACTTTAAATCCTGATAGGGTCCCTAATTTGCTTACACTTTCATTCTGATTTATTCCTTTACCACTATCCAGTAAGTACCATATCCATCCAGCAATAAAGATGACGATTAAAGGTATGACTAATAATTTCGTTATTTTTTCCACGATTTTCCTTCTTTCTAACGGAATTAGATTTATCCAGATATGCTTTTTCATTTATTATCTAAAACTCTTCACCTCTAATACTATAAAATTAGCAATCTGAATTATTTAATTTTTACTATTACTATATTACTTTATATTTATTTAGTATTTATTTGTTTTTTCTTAAGATACTCTTAATTTCACTTTTACCTGAAATCAAACATAATAAAATAGAACAAGACTGAGTTAAAAAACTCAGCCTTGCTCTATTGTTCCATTTGTTTACCTAAAAATCCTGCCGCTGAATGAGCTAATTTAGTTTCAACTTCACCCATTTTTATTTTACTATCTTTACTTAAGAATATGACAGCTCCTATGGCGTCACCTTCTGATATTATTGGAGTTATAACCTCAGAAATATATTCATCGTTTTCTCCATCATATAAAATATCTATAAATTTCTTTTCATCTTTGTTAGCTAGTATTGTTTCTCTTTCTGTTATTGCTTCTTCTAGTTCTTTACTTATTTGTTTTTCTAAAAATTCTCTTTTGGAGCCACCCGATACAGCTATAACTTGATCCTTATCAGAAATACAGATGGTATGTCCAGTAGTTTGTGCCAAAGCTTCTGCATACTGTTTAGCAAATGTTCCAAGTTCACCAATAGGTGAGTATTTTTTAAGTATTATTTCTCCATCTTTATCAGTAAATATCTCTAAGGGGTCTCCTTCTCTTATCCTTAATGTCCTTCTTATTTCTTTTGGTATAACTACCCTACCAAGATCATCTATCCTTCTTACAATACCTGTTGCCTTCAAATTATTACCTCCTTTAGATAGTCATCACAAAGCTGTCAATAATAGTATGCAACAATTTAACTATAATATTCATATTTTGACAGTTTTAAACTTAAGACCCAATACCAATTTATTCAAATTAAATTTTACTTTTATCAGCTTTGATGATGTTAATTAATATACTTTCCTATAAGATAAAAAAAAGAACTAAGATTATCTCTTAGTCCTTATTATTCGATATTAATATTTATTTCATTCAATGTTTTTGTCACTTATTGGATTTTCATTAATATTACCGAAAATATCTATTTTAGCCCACAATTCTTCATTCAAGTCTACAATTGTATTATTTTTCCATTCATCATATATTTTATTAAATGCACTATTTTTTAGTTGTTCTTTATATTCCTCTTTTAACTGACTCTCATATTTCTTGAATTCTTCTTCAAATTCTTGTACTTCTTCATCTGTAGGAGGAATTTTTTCCAGTACTTTAAAAATGTGATATCCATAATCGCTTTTCTTTATATCACTTATTTCTCCAGATTCTAATTCTATGAGGCTCTGAAAATTATCGTCTAAAAGTCTAACTGGAAGAATATATTCCCCATTATTTTCTTTTGTAGATTCATCTTGTGAATATTTTTTTACAAGACTAGTAAACTCTTCGCCAGCAACAGCTTTCTTATATATATCTTCTATCTTTTTCTTTGCTTTTTCTTCAATATCAGGTGATATAAGCACATATTCATCTTTATTATTTTTCTCATGTGTCTTAATAAATATGTGTATCACTTTTAAGCTAAGCAGCATATCTTCTAGGTTACTTGACTTTAATTTTGCATAGTTTTCATTTTCTAACAACTTATTTGTCAATTCTTCTTCTTTTGGAACATATCCCTTTGTCATTTCATTAATGACCTTATTTACTAATCTATATTCCTTAAAAGAATTGAAAATACTTTCTTTGGTTAAATGATAATTTTCTATATCTGCTTTTTCTAAATCATTATAGTATTTTAGCGCTTGGGCCTTTACATCTTTATCTTCGCTTTCAGTAATAGTTATCCCCATTTCATCTGATTTCTTGACCAAAATCTTAGTACGTACAAGATTATCAAGTACTGCTAATTTGGCTACATCCTCAGCCTTTTTCCCTCCACTAAAATCATTATGATCCCAGACATCTTCTCCACCTAATTCTTCAAACTCCATTTTAACCTGCAGTAAATATGGCATTACCTCATCAACCTTAATATCTACATCATCAATGGTAATCAACTTATCATTGTCTTCATAGATATCAAGTTTTTCTTTTATTTCTTTTTTACTACTACAACCCACTAAACAGAAGATGCACATGAAAAGCAGAATATACTTACTTATCCATTCATAAGTGCTTTTCATTTTTATCTCTCCTAACATAGAAACCAGTTTGCAACTTATATAATTTACTAAATATATAGAAGTTGCTTATTGTTTCCTAATTATATGTCTATCTTCATTATAGTTTAAACCTATGAATCCTTCAAATCTTTTATGTCTTGTAACACATTCTTAATATGTCTGAAAAATTGTTTTTTATCAACTCTGCTAATCTTATACGTAAAATATGGTGCTTTATTAATTGTAAAAAACAACCTATTTCTATATTTATTTAACAGCTCAGGTATTTTGTCAGGATTAATCCTAGCATCTTTTCTAGCTTCAAATTTGATGTTTTCACCTTTTTGCTCAATGTTTACTATATCTGCTTTATTGGCAATAGCTTTCATGATAGCTATATCCAATAGATTAACAACTGATTTTGGAAGGTCACCATATCTATCTTCAAGCTCTTCCTGCACATCATAATAATCTTTTTCGTCTTCAATGCTGGCAATCTTTTTATAGGCTCCAAGTTTTCTTATTTCATCTTTGATATAAGTAGAGGGAATAAAAGCATCAACATTTAATTCTACAGATGTTTCAAAACGTTCCTCTACTTTGTCATCACTGACTTCATGTATTGCTTCTTCTAATAGTTTACAATACAGATCATAACCAACTGATTCCATATGACCATGTTGTCTTGCTCCAAGAAGATTACCTGCTCCTCTGATCTCAAGGTCTCTCATGGCTATTTTGAAGCCTGACCCAAACTCGGTAAATTCTTTTATGGCTTGTAATCTTTTTTCAGCTGTTTCTTGTAATATCTTATCTTTTTTGTACAATAAGTAAGCATATGCAACCCTGTTAGATCTTCCAACCCTACCTCTTAACTGATAAAGCTGGGATAGACCTAATCTATCTGCATCCTGAATGATTATTGTATTGGTATTTTGAATATCAAGACCTGTTTCAATGATTGTTGTACAGACAAGTATATCAATATCACCATTAATATACTCAAACATGATATTTTCAAGTTCCCGTTCATTCATCTGTCCATGAGCAAATGCCACATTAGCTTCTGGTACCATCTTACTTATCCAGTCAGCTACTTCATCAATCTTTTTGACTCTATTATAAACATAATATATCTGTCCGCCTCTTGACAATTCTCTATATATAGCATCTTTAATCAATTCTTCGTTATGCTCAAGTACATAAGTCTGAATAGGATGTCTTTCTTCTGGCGGCTCTTCAAGCACACTCATATCCCTTATACCTATGAGACTCATATGAAGAGTTCTTGGTATAGGGGTTGCTGTTAGAGTTAATACATCTATATCTTGTTTTACTTTCTTGATTTTCTCTTTATGTGCTACTCCAAATCTCTGTTCCTCATCTATAATAAGTAATCCAAGGTCTTTGAATACAACATCTTTTGATATTATCCTATGAGTACCTATAAGTATGTCAACCAAGCCTTTTTTGGTATCATCTATTATTTTTTTCTGTTCTTTCTGACTTTTGAATCTTGATAACATCTCTACTCTTACAGGGAAATCTTTCATCCTTTGGACAAAGTTATTATAGTGTTGCTGAGCTAATATGGTAGTAGGCACTAGATAAGCTACCTGTTTATCGTCTTGAACTGACTTAAATGCAGCCCTTATAGCTACTTCCGTCTTTCCATAGCCTACATCACCACAGATTAGTCTATCCATTATTTTTCTGCTTTCCATATCATTTTTGGTTTCTTCTATAGCTATTAACTGGTCATCTGTTTCTTCATATGGAAACATCTCTTCAAATTCTTTTTGCCAAACAGTATCAGTTGTGAACTCATAACCTACTTTTGCTTGTCTTTTAGCATATAAAGCCACCAAGTCTTTTGCAAGGTCTTCTACTATACCTTTAACACGGCTTTTGGTCTTCTTCCATTCATTAGTACCTAATTTGTTTAGTTTTGGTTTCTTACCTTCTGAACCAATATATTTTTGAATAACATCCAATTGACTGGTTGATATATATAAGTTTCCTTCGTCTCTATAGGATATCTTGATATAGTCTTTACTGATTCCATCAATCTCTATTTTTTCAGTTCCTCTGAAAATACCTATTCCATAATTCTCATGGACAATATAATCTCCAACTTTTAGCTCAGTGAAGCTCTCTATTTTACTTCCCTTGAACTTTTTCTTTTTTGTCTTTTTCCTCTTCTTGCTTTTCCCCACTAGATCAGTCTCTGATATTATTACAAATTTAATAAGAGGGTATTCAAACCCTTTGTGTAAGCTACCATAGCTAACTGCAACTTTTCCTTTTGGAATCTCTGCATCCAATTTTGACAAATAGAAGGCATCTATTCCTCTTTCTTTTAATTCATAAGATAGTCTTTCCGCTCTGGTCTTAGAACCTGTAAGCAATAATGTCCTATATCTATTATTACTCCAGTATTTTAGATCCTTTTCCAAGATCTCCATACTTTTGTGATATGGATTAATTGATTTTACAGAAAAATTAACATTAAATTTATAATTGAATCTATCTGTCTTCTGCTGTAGTGTGCTTAATAAAACACATGTATAATCTTCGAATTTGAATAATAATTCATCTATGGTCCTGAGTATTTCCGTTTGACCTTTCAATAAATAGCCTTTTTCGAATCTATTAATTATACTTTCGTTGAATTCTTTTTTAGTGCTTTCCCACTTTTCATTTATCCTTGCTGGTTCATCAATATATAATAACGTTTCATTAGGGAAATAGTCTACAAAGGAAACTGTCTCATCATAAAAATAATCAATGTATCCTTCAATACCATTAAATGTTTTTTGACTAGTAATTTTGTCCAGCAAAATAGAGGTAGATTGCTTTATTCTATCTACTTCGTCTTGTTTATTATTTGCTTCAAATGTCTTAATTAACTGGTCCCTATCTTTTTTTATCTTATCTATCGCTTTTGCTATCTTCTCTTTGTCTACAATAACTTCTCTTGCAGGGTATATCTCTATCTCATCAACTTTATCAATTGATCTTTGACTCTCTATATTCATAGATCTTATAGAGTCTATTTCTTCGTCCCATAATTCAATTCTATATGCATTCTTTTCTGTAGGTGGAAATATGTCAATTATTCCGCCTCTAATAGCGAACTGTCCTTTGCTTTCTACTTGAGATACTCTTTCGTATCCCATGAACATAAATTTTTCACTTATCTCAGTAAGATTCCATACATCCCCAACTTTACTTTTTATTATACTTGATTCAAACATAGACTTACCTATTAATTTATCCATCACTGCTTCTATTGATAGTATGACTGTATATCCTCCGCTGTCATATAATTTCTTGATTATATTTATACGCTGTTCGATAATGTCATTACTATGTACGTCAGCACTATAAAATATTATATCTTTTGCAGGATACAGAAAAACATTATCGTTGCTGAAAAACTTCATGTCTTCGTAGATTTCTCTAGCTCTAAGTTCGTTATACGTAATAATAAGTTTGTTTCTGTTTTCACCTAGTGCATGCATTAGATGGCATTTCTCTGAGTCGATAGCTCCTGTAAGATATATTGGAGATATTTTTTTATTAATTTTTTCAAGGGCATTATTAAAAGCCTCTAAATCTCTTAAAGGTTGTACTAGTGTTTTCAAATCATCACATCCTGATTTTTCCTATATTAAGAATGTACAAAAGTAAATATATTATATTATATACCAATTATTATATAATATTTCTAGGCAATTTTAAACAATTATATATTCTTATAGTAGTATTTTGCTTAGTTATCAATCATTCCATGTATAATTAATCTATGAGTAGCACCAATAACAGGATCACATGTAATTAATGTGATGACTTTTGATTTGCTGCTCCCTCTCATAACTGATACATCATCTGGTTCAACTATTTTCTTGTCGTAAACTGTATAGATAAACTCCTTTTCCTTAGTGACTATATTAATTTTATCTCCTTGTTCTAATTCATTTAACCTATTAAAGAACACTCCATAAGTATGGCTTCTATGACCGGCTAATACTGCATTTCCAATCTGACCGAATTCACCACTCTCAGGCATATATCCTATAGCATATTTCAAGGTTTCAAGGTCAATACCATTAGCTATTGGCAGATGTACTCCTATTTTATCAATCTTAATTATGGCTATTGCTTTAGGTTTTGGCTTAGGTTTAGGCTTATCCTTCTTTTTCTCTGGTTCCGTACTTTCATCTACATCAGATTCTGGTGTGATATTATTAGAGTCATCATTAGCATTACTATCAGTGTCATTCACGTTAGTTTCTTCAGTATCTGTATCACTATCACTCAAAGATTGTTCATTTACTTCAATAGGATTTATACTCTCTTGATTTTCAGTTTTGTCTCCCCAGCTGAATATATCGTTCAAAACCATATTGTTCTGTCTTGAAACATCTAATTCCTCTTCATTTTGCGGCTGGAAATCACTGTAGAATTCTTCTAACATGGTTTCTTGCAATCTGTGGGTTCTATATTTCCCAACCAGCGGTAAAGCTATAAGTATAACACCTGTAATAATTAACAATAATGATATTACTCTTCTCATTAATCACATTCCTCTCGTTTAATCTTAACATTATATACATTCATAGCTTTATCTATACCTTTTATTACTATATCTTCTATGGCATCACTGGCTCTTTTTATTTCTTCAACCATATTCTTTATTTCTTCATCATTGAATCTGCTTAATACATGGTCTTTCAAATCCCACTCAGGACATTTGGCTCCGACACCTACTCTTACTCTTATGAATTCATTAGTACCTATGTGTCTAATAATGTTTTTCATACCATTATGCCCACCGGCACTTCCTTTTTTTCGTATCCTTATTGTTCCTATTTCAAAACAGATATCATCATACACAACTATCAAATCTTTTTCAGTACATTTATAAAAATCCATTACCTTGCTTATGCTTTCGCCGCTTAGATTCATATATGTTTGAGGCTGTACCAGAACTACTTTCTCTCCACCAATAACACCGCTTCCTAATACAGCATTGAATTTTTTCTTATTTAACTTGATATTATTCTCATATGCCAATCTTTCTATCACTTCAAACCCGACATTATGTCTTGTTGCAGTGAATCTCATGCCTGGGTTACCTAATCCAGCAATTATATACATTTGTAATCACCTTTCTAATTTATTTACTAAAAGCCCTAGTATATACTAGGGCTTTAACATAATCAAATTACCATATTTTCATACAATAGTCAATTTTTTAACCGAATAATTTTGAAACAGATTTGTTGCAATGGATTCTATGAATAGCTTCTGCTAGAATTTGAGCAACAGATAATTGTCTAATCTTATCGATTTTCTTTTCTTCTGGAAGAGCAATTGTGTCAAGTACAACTAATTCTTTTATGTCTGATTTTTGAATTCTTTCTATTGCAGGACCTGATAATACTGGGTGAGTACAACATGCATACACTTCTACAGCACCTTGTTCTTTTAATGCACTTGCTGCATTACATATTGTTCCAGCTGTATCAATCATATCATCAACTAGAATAACTTTTTTACCATTAATATTACCAATTATGTTCATAACTTCTGAAACATTTGCTTCTGGTCTTCTCTTATCAATAATAGCCATTGGAATATCTAATTTTTCTGCAAAAGAACGAGTTCTTTTAACACTTCCGATATCTGGTGATACCATTGCAATGTTATCCATATCATCAGCAAATTTTTCTTTGTAATATTTTAATAGTAGTGGAGCACCTAACATATGGTCCACAGGCATTGTAAAGAATCCTTGAATCTGAGCACAGTGTAAGTCCATAACTAATACTCTATCTGCACCTGTTGCTTGTATTAGATCAGCTATCAATCTTGCACTAATTGGGTCCCTGGCTCTTGTCTTTCTGTCTTGTCTTGCATAACCATAATAAGGAATTACTGCAGTAATCCTGCCTGCTGAAGCTCTTCTTAGAGCATCAATCATAATTAATAGTTCCATTAAATTGTCATTTACAGGGCTTGATGTAGGTTGAACAATGTAACAATCTACACCACGAACAATTTCGTCAATCTTCACATACGTTTCGCCGTCACTAAACTGCCCAACATCAGCTGCTCCTAAAGTTAATCCTAAATCAGCTGCAATCGCCTCTGCTAATTGGGGATTAGCATTACATGAGAAAATCTTAATGCCGTCATTGTTCCTAATTGTACTTGTCATATGAATCCTCCTATAATATTTTTAAAACATAAGGAAACCATTTCTAAATTTCTAGATAGAAATAATTTCCTTATATAGATTACCGTTTTTTTCTTACCCAATCTTGTATGTTAATTTGTCTAGCTCTTCCTATTCCCAATGAGTATTCTGGTACATCTTTCGTTATTGTAGAGCCCGCTGCTGTATATGCGTTATTATTAACTTTAACTGGTGATACAAGATTAGTATTACAACCAATGAAAGCATTATCTTCGATGACTGTTCTATGCTTATTCACACCATCATAATTAACTACTACAGTTCCACATCCGAAATTAACATTTTTTCCAACATCAGCATCACCTATATACGTCAAATGAGCTACTTTAGTATTATCTCCAACACTCGAGTTTTTAATTTCAACAAAATCGCCTATTTTTACATTAGAACCAATATGGGAATTAGGTCTAATATAAGCATATGGTCCAACATTGGTATTTTCGCTAATACTACTATCAAGAATTGTTGATGATTCAACATTCACTTTATTACCAATATTTGAATTTACAATCTTACTATTAGCTCCAATAATACAATTATTTCCTATTATAGTTTTTCCTTCTATAAAAGAATTAGGGTATATTATAGTATCAGAATTAATACAAGCATCTTTACTTATATAAGTACATAAAGGATTAATTATGGTTACTCCATTATCCATATGCTTATAGTTAATTCTTTGTTGCATAATCTGTCCTGCTTGATATAATTGAACTCTTGAATTAACTCCTAAGATATCTTCAGAGATATCACTAATCATAGCATTAACATTCAAATGCTTCGCCATAATAGTCTTCAGAGTATCAGGTAAATAATATTCCCCTTGGGCATTATCATTAGTCAAATAATCAAGAGCATTATTAAGTTCTTTTGCATCAAAACAATACATACCCGAATTAATTTCTTTTACCATCTTTTCTTTTTCTGATGCATCTTTATGTTCTATACTTTTTATAAAAGTATTGGATTCGTCTCTTATGATTCTACCATAACCAGTAGGATCTTCTACTATAGTAGATAGAAGTGTTGCAGCATTGTTATGCCTAATATGGTAATCTACCATCTTAGCTAGTGTATCTCCAGTAATTAATGGTGTATCGCCAAATAATATAAGTACATTTCCTTCATCACCAATGAAATCTTTAGCCATCATTACCGCATGACCAGTTCCTAATTGTTCTTCCTGCAAAACAAATTCTACATTATACGAGATTTCTTTTTTAACAATTTCACTTTCGTGTCCAACGACTACTACTATATCTTCAGCGCCAGCTTCCATAGCTGCTTCAATAACATAATCAAGCATTGTTTTGCCAAGTATTTTATGTATAACCTTTGGTAATTCAGATTTCATTCTTGTACCTGCACCAGCTGCCAATATCACTGCTTTTAATCTACTCATCTTATACACCACCTTCAGGTTTTAATTAACCCTAATTATTTTACACCACTTACTAAATATATGCAAGTTAAATAACTTACAAATTAATATATTAAACTTTCCAGTTTCCTGTTACTTTTACTAAGCAAAAATATAAAAATACACAAATAGGAAAAGTATATATCTGCATACAAAAAGGCACTTCATAATGAAGTGCCCTGAAGAATCATTCCTCAAACGATACTGCTATCTCATCAGCTGTATCATCGTTTGTAAGTACTAGAGTTTCATATTTTTCTAATACGCATTTCTGAATTTTTTCTCTAGTTTCAGAATTAATAGGATGAGCTATATCTCTGAACTCACCATCAAGCGCCTTTCTACTAGGCATAGCTATAAATAATCCTTTTTCTCCTTCAATCACTTTGATATCATGAACTACAAATTCATTATCAAAAGTAACTGATACTACTGCTTTCATTTTCCCATCTTTCGCAACCTTACGTATTCTCACATCTGTAATTTGCATGTGTTAACCCCTTTCCGTAACTTGTTGTTAAGGGGAAGAATCCCCCTCCACCTTACACACATATTTTTGCTTTAGTGATAACTCACAATAATTATATTACATATTTCAGAAAAGTTCAATGTTTTTTTGTATAATTACAGCTTTTTTAATTATTTATCTGAACTACATATATATGCATTCTCTATTTACAACAATTTTGATATTTCCTTTTCTATCTTTATACGTACAATCATCGCCTATAACAGTATCCGTATTAACTATAGAATTTTCAATGCAACAATTATTGCCTATATAGGCTCCATCTAGTATAATAGAGTTATTAATGGAAGTATTTTTACCAATGAAAACTTTTCTAAAAAGTATCGAATTATTTACTTTTCCATTTATTATACATCCCCCTGATATCAGACTATTGCTTATCACCGAACCGGAATTATATTTTGCTGGTGGTTCATCTTGCACTTTGGAAGAAATGTATGGAAAATTACCAAAAAAATATTTTCTATTATTTTTATCTAAAAAATCCATATTACAATTATAATATGATTCAACATTTGCAATACTATTAAAATATTCATTATGCATATAAGCATATATTTTTTTCTGTTTTCTATACCTGATAATGATATCATTAACTATATCATATCTTTCCCCAGATAATATCTCTTCAATCAACTCAATCAACAACCGTCTTCTAACTACATAAATACCTGTAGATATGATTGTTCCCTGTGGTTCTAAAGGTTTTTCTTCAAAATCAATTATTCTGTTTTCATCATTCTTCAAAACCATTCCGAACCTTCTTAAATCTTCATTTGTATTTTTCATATCTTTACATACTATAGTTATATCTGCCCTTTTGTCCACATGATACTCTAATATCTTGTTATAATCTACTTTGCATATTACATTCCCAGAAGAAATAATTGCATAAGGTTCATGACTATCTTTCAGATAATCTAAATTCTGATAGATTGCATCTGCTGTTCCTCTATACCAGAAGTTACTCTTCTGAGATCTATTTGGGCTAAAAATAAATAGTCCTCCTTGCTTCCTCCCAAAATCCCACCATTTGGAAGAACTCAAATGTTCTATAAGAGGACGAGAATTATATTGAGTGATAACTGCTACCTTTTTGATTCCAGAATTAGTCATATTACTTAAGGAAAAATCAATTGCCCTATAGCAACCAGCAATAGGCATAGCAGCTAATATTCTATTATCAGTAAGCTCATGAAGCTTTTCATTTTTTCCACCTGTAAGAATAACTCCTATAGCTCGCATTAATCCACCTCTTCCTTAATTATCGATTTACCGCTCATTAAAACTTTATCCTGAAAATCATCAATATCTAACTTACCATAGACTGCACAGTTTTTTCCTATGGTAATATTATCAGGTATACATGTTCTTTCACCCACCACAGAAATACCAGAGTTATAGAGCTGTGGATAATCTATGCTCTTAACATCTTCTCCTATACCCATCCTTACATTATCTCCTATGATTGACTCTTCTGAGAGGATGCTCTTATAAATCTTACAATCATCACCGATTGCTGTATTACTCATTATTATAGAATCCTTTATTACAGTATTTTTACCTATACTAACATTAGAGCCTATAACCGAATTATATATCTTACCCTCTATCTCAGTACCTTCACCAATGATACAGGTTTCTATACTCGCATCTTTAGAAATATACTGAGGCGGCTGTATCTCATTTTTAGTATAGATTTTCCAATAAGCCTCATATAGATTGAAATCAGGAATAAGATTGATTAATTCCATATTGGCTTCCCAATAAGCTTGAAGTGTCCCTACATCCTTCCAGAATCCTTGAAACTTATACGCAAATAGATTACCCCCATTACCTAATATAAATGGAATAACATGTTTTCCAAAATCATTTTTTGGATACATACTATTAGTCTTTGCCAAAGCTTCTTTCAATACTTTCCAATTAAAAATATAGATTCCCATAGAAGCTAAGTTATTCTTAGGAACTTTTGGCTTTTCATCAAATTCTATTATTTTATTAGTTTCATCTGTATTCATAATACCAAATCTATGAGCTTCTTCTATAGGTACTTCAAATACTGCTATAGTAGCATCTGCTCTCTTCTTGATATGATAGTTCAACATCTTCTCATAATCCATTTTATAGATATGATCACCCGATAAAATAAGTACATATTCTGGTGAATAGTTATTAATAAAATCTATATTCTGAAAAACTGCATTAGCTGTTCCCGAATACCACTCCCCTGTTTTTTTCTTCACGAAGGGTGGTAAAATACTGACCCCTCCATAATTTTTGTCCAGGTCCCAAGGTATACCAATCCCTATATGGTTATTCAATCTTAATGGCTGATATTGAGTCAAAACCCCAACAGTATCTATTCCTGAATTAATACAATTACTAAGAGTAAAATCAATAATCCTATATTTGCCACCAAATGCTATAGCTGGTTTTGCCACATGTGTTGTTAATATTCCCAACCTGCTGCCTTGACCACCAGCAAGAAGCATAGCTATAATATTTTTTCTCTTCACTACTTACCTCCTAACTTAGACATACACTATTTTTTTTCACTATTATATTAATACCACTTTTGTTCCAAGTTTATTACAGGAAATTAATAATTTTTACTTGCACATCTTATTCCATCACAAGATAAATGAAATAGTGCTTCTACCAGCTCAAACGTGGCAATATACAGAAAAAACCATATATAGTGATAATCCACAACTTTTTAGCTTGTTGTCATCCCTTAAAAACAGCTAAAAACAACAAACGTAATTAGAGTGTATTATCACTATATATGGTTTCAATATACAACCGTTGTCTTTTTTTTACACAAATCTCCTATCAACATTCTCCATTTATATTAATCAAACATTATTATTCTTTTTCCTATATATATTGATCTTTTCATCTTTTTCATCAATACCATCAAATTCCAACAATGAATAATAATCCTCTATCAACTTATCTTCCGGTTCTTTCGTAGACATAACCACCGCTATACCCATTACTTCAGCCTCAAATTCTTTCATCAAATCCGTTATACCTTTAGCTGTTCCTCCCGCTTTCATGAAATCATCTACAAATAATACTTTAGCTCCTTTTGGTATAGAACGCTTTGCCAAAGCCATAGTATTAATCCTTCTTGAAGAACCAGCTATATAATTCATTTGAATAGTAGTCCCTTCTGTAAGCCTAGCTGATTTCCTTACAACAATCATTGGTATGTTAAGTATGTTAGCAGTCATAATTGCCAGTGGAATACCTTTGGTTTCGATAGTTACTACATAATCTATCTTTTTATCTAGATAAGGTGCAGCTAATGACTTAGCAATTTTCTGTAAGATATTAGGATTATAGAATATATCATTCATATAGACATACCCACCAGGAATGATTCGCTTCTTATCATTTATCAATTCACATAATTCATTACATATATTCTCTATTTGTTCATCTGTAAGTTTAGGATTGTAGTAAATACCTCCGGCAGCACCAGGAATGGATTTAATCTCACCTAATTCAAATTTCTTAAATACTTCTTCTATTACATCAATATCTTCACTTAAAGTTGATTTAGCATAACTAAGAATCTCCACAAAATTATTTAATGTAAATATCTTCTTGGGATTCTCAACCAGCATCTTCGTAATCACTGCAATTCTATCTGTTCTACTCACTTTTTTACCCACAAAAAATTCTCCTTATCTCTTCATATTTTAGCTTAATTAAATTGTATGTAAAACTTTTTTAGGTAATTTAAGCAATACTTACTCTATTGCTACTCAACACTTGTCTCATATTTATTATTATACCACAAAAATCAGAGAATCCATCCATTTTAGCATTTTTTTATATTTCTCTTTTAAAAGTTAACTCATATAGTTATAATATTAAATAAGTGAATAAATTTCTTACCTATTGTTTAATACAGGCTATAAAATCCTTATTATTTTGTGCCGATTATATAATTAATTTTATATACTATATATTAGATAAGATTTTATCACTGCAATACAAGAAAAGAGGCTACCCCTCCCATAAAAAAGTTATAACTTTTATGGGATAAAAATATAAGATAATAAAAATTTCCTAATATAATAATAAAAATGAGGAGTGTTCAGTAATGTATACAATCGATTTTAATAAGCCATTAAATGTTCATTTTATAGGAATTGGCGGCATTAGTATGAGTGGTTTAGCAGAAATTCTGCATCAAAAAGGATTTAAAATAACTGGTTCCGATATAAAAACAACTCAAACAACAAAAAAACTAGAAGAACTTGGTATGAATGTATTTTTAGGGCATAGAGCTTCCAACATTTCTGATGATACTGAATTAGTAATATATACAGCAGCTGTAAAAGAAGATAATGTAGAATATATGACTTCGGCGGAAAAAGGCATTCCATTAATAGGTAGAGCTGAATTACTTGGACAGATTATGAAAACATATAAATATCCAATTGCAGTATCTGGTACTCATGGAAAAACTACTACTACTTCAATGGTATCCCATATCCTTCTTCAAGGACAGAAAGATCCAACTATATCAATAGGTGGTATACTCAATGTGATCGATGGAAATATTCGTGTTGGGGATTCTGACTATTTCGTTACGGAATCCTGTGAATACTGTGATAGCTTTTTGAGGTTTAATCCTTTTATTTCTATCATACTTAATATAGAAGAAGACCACCTTGATTATTTTAAAGATATAAATCATATAAGACACTCTTTTAAATCTTTTGCTGATAAATTACCAAATGACGGTTATTTAATTATCAATGGGGATATAGATAATTACGAAGAAATAATTTCTCACCTAGATTGTAATATCATTACTTACGGAAAAAGTAAAGATAATAATTATTATGCTGAAAATATACAATATAATGAGTATGGTTATCCAACATATGACCTTATGTATAATGGTAAAAAAATAGAAGAAATCAATTTACAAGTCAACGGTATACACAATGTATATAATTCCTTAGCTGCCATTGCTGCTAGTAATTGCCTTAACGTTGATATCATTGATATGAAACAAGGTCTAATGAATTTTACAGGAACAAACAGGAGATTTGAATATAAAGGGAATATAAGAGGAGTTAATGTTATAGATGATTACGCTCATCATCCAACTGAAATATCAGCAACACTATCAGCTGCAACAAAATACCCTCATAACAAATTATGGGTTGTCTTTCAGCCACATACTTATTCAAGAACAAAAGCTTTCTTGAAGAACTTTGCGTATTCATTAAGTTCTGCCGATAATATTATATTGACAGATATTTATTCAGATAGAGAAAAAAATACTGGCGAAATTCATTCCAAGGACTTATTATCTGAACTTACTAAACTTGGAAAGCAAGCCTTTTATTTCTCTTCTTTTGACGAAATAGAGACTTTTTTACTCCAGAATTGTTATCCAAATGACCTGTTGATAACTATGGGAGCAGGAGACGTGAAAATTATAGGGGAAGAACTAATTAAGGGATAGTTGTCCACATTATCCACAATGTTGTCAACAGGAAAGCTGTGGTTAGTTAATGGCTAAATAGTTTACATAATATCGGCTAGTTAACTCGAAATTATTTTTTCAACACTTGATTTTTAGATATTATTACAGAATTTTAACATATGTTAATAAGTTATGTAAAACTTTATCCACACTATCCACAAAGTTATCAACAGGTAAATGTTAATGTTTTGTTAAACAATATACTCCAAATGTTAAAAAAACTATCACTTTCAACATTTTTACAGTAAATTTTCTGACATAATATAGAGTTTTCTGAAAATATTATTTACCACACAAATATAATTTTTTATGTTATACTAAGAGCGATTTATATATTAATGAACTTAATTAAGTTAAATAACCAAAGCTTAGTTTACATAAAATGTTGTCGGAAGGAAGATTTGTTTTATGAGTATGATTACTATTTATCCACAAAATATTAATCAATTTACCTTGATACCAAATAAATTTATTGATAAATTCTTATCAAACTCTAATGGAGATTTCGTGAGAGTGTATTTATTGATTATCAGATATGCATCAAAAAATATACAATCACTATCAATGTTAGACGTAGCTGATAAACTTCATCTAACTGAAACAGATGTCATGAGGGCTATAGGGTATTGGGAATCAGCCAATGTAATGACAATAGAATATGATGATAAAAAAGTTATTAGGTCAATAAAATTCAATGACCTTACTAATATAGATACTGTAGATGCCATTGTGGATACACAGAAAGAAACTGCTGCTACAGCAAAGCAGTTAGATGCTAGAATCAATATCTCATCAAAACCTCAATATAAAATTGATGAGATTACATCTTTTATGAGTAGACAAAATTATAAGCAACTGATTTACATAACTCAGAAGTATCTTGGTAAAATGTTGACTCAACAGGACATCAACACTTTAATCGGTTTCAATGATTGGCTGGGCCTTCCTTTTGAAGTTATTGAACTTCTCATAGAGTATTGTGTTTCCAACAACCATAGAAATATGAGTTATATTGAAAAAGTAGCAATCAACTGGGCAGATGAAGGTATCAATACAATTGCAAAAGCAGAAAATAGAATTGAGACTTTTAATAATAGTTATTTTAAAATCATGAAATCCCTTGGTATTGGTGATAGGAATCCTACTCCAAAACAAATTACATATATGAAGAAATGGTTAAATGATTATGATCTTTCTATAGAAATTATTATAGAGGCATGTAATAGAACAATGGAAACAATTCATCAGCCTCAGTTTAGTTATATTGATGCTATAATTAATAACTGGCATAAGAACAACGTAAAGACCCTTAAAAATGTTAATGAGCTTGATGAAAAACACCAGTTAAAATCTAATACCAAGAAAACTGACAGTACTAAGAACCAATCTAAGTTTATTAATTATGACCAACGTACATATAATTTCGATGAATTAGAGAAAAAAGCTATGGAATTACTCATTAAAGAAACAGATGGAAGCTACTAATAAAACACTACTTAAATCGTTATTAAAAGAAAGGAAGAGCTAATATTATGAATCTAAAACGTTCTCAATATAAGTTAATCATGCAAAATTATGAAAAGAAACAGCTTAGTATCAAGCATGAAATTACTAAAAGAAAAGAAGAAATCTACAATAGAATACCTCTTATAAAAGTTTTAGATGATGAGATAGCTTCTAATAGTGTTAATACTACATATTATATTATTGAGCATCCAGATGAGGCAGAAAAAAAAATTGAAGAACTCCAAGAAAGTAATTTTATTCTATCAGGAAAGAAAATACGTTTATTGCTAGATCATGGATATCCAGAAGATTATCTACAACCGAAATATGATTGCAATCTCTGTAAAGATACAGGTTATATCGGTAATGAAAAATGTATCTGCCTGAAGCAAGCCATGATTGATATTGCTTATGAACAATCTAATATTAAAAATATTATTGAAGAAGAAAATTTCAGTACATTTTCTTTTAACTATTATTCAGATAAGATAGATTCAAGATTCAACTTGTCACCATTAGAAAATATACGTAAAATATATGGAAAATGCAAGAAATTCGTTAATCACTTTGATAGTGAATTTACAAATATCATTTTGTTTGGACAAGCTGGTCTTGGTAAGACTTTTTTATGTAACTGTATAGCAAAAGCATTATTGGATAGTTCCCATACAGTAATTTATTTGACATCATTTGGACTGTTTAAGTTATTTGAGGATTATAAGTTCAATAATGGTGATGAAAAAGTTCCTGAAGAACAGATTGAATCAATTTTTGATTGTGATTTGTTAATAATTGATGATCTAGGAACTGAATTCAATAATCGTTTTACAGGAGTTGAGTTATTCAATTGCCTTAATACAAGATTATTGAATAAGAAATCAACATTGATATCCACTAACTTATCACCAACTGATTGGTCAAAACAATACTCAGACAGGATTGTATCCCGTATATTCGGTAACTATGAACCCCTTAAAATCTTTGGTTCAGATATAAGATTAAAGAAATATCAATAATGTTAATAATACATAGAGTTTTTATATACGATATACATATTGACTATTGTGATTTTAGTGATATAATAGGTTAGGTAAAAAACTTAATAGTGGTTTACAATACGCACGTGTGGCTCAATTGGATAGAGCATCCGGCTTCGGACCGGAGGGTTGTGGGTTCGAGTCCTACCACGTGCGTTATAAATTGGGTAAAATACTTTTATCTATTCTTCATAACTAATATTTTGCAATATTTTATTAATGTACTTATAATCTAGATGTCTTAATAGCTGTATACTTGTAATAAGATATTTTTTATCCTCAGGAGTAATAAATGGATTATCAAAGTAAACTTTAATTTTTGCTATAAAGTCATTACAACATTCCACAAATGCTATCATTTTTTCAAGTTCTTCTACTGAATCTGATTCCATAATTAATCACTCCTAAATTATAATTGCTTTATTACTCTCGTTTAATAATAGTTATTTAGAAACATACTTTGAGCTTTTACCACAAAATGAAAAATGGAAATTGATAGGTCAAGTCCAATATATTTCAGAACAGATAATTAAAAAAACACCTACAATAAAATAGCTAACTTTAATAACAATAAAACATAAAAAACAGGGTAATTGGTTATATCCTTTACCCTGCTTCTATAACAAAAATCATCATTATCAAATTACAATGCTATATAGTTAAACTCCACATTAAGCCCCTTCAATATTTCTTCCTCTCTCCTATGACAAGATAATATAATTATCTGTCTATCTAGATTCCCTAGGGTTTCCATGACCATCTTTAATCTATCATTATCGTATTGGACAAAGCAATCATCTAATATAAGTGGTAATGATTTATCATCTTTAATAATATCAATAAGTCCTAGCCTCAATCCAAAATACATCTGGTCAATGGTTCCTTTACTTAAAGAATCTATAGAGATTAATTCATGATTTTCAGGTTCATATGTAAGAATCTCCATATTAGGATTAATCTTGATATCAGTATATTTTTTATTGGTGATGTTACTGATTATATTAGAAACTTTTTCGTTGAGTTTTGGGGCAAAGTTATTCTGTATATCTCTAGATATATTCTCAATAGCATCTCTTGCCATTGTGAGAGCCTTAATTTTCTTATCATAATCAGATTTTATATTCAATTTATTGGATATGTCCTCTTCAATATCTACTATAGGTCTAACATCTTTTTGTAAATTAGCTATTTTAGTCTCATAAGAAGTTATATCTTTGCTAATATGCAAAATATCGTTTACAAGGCTATCCTGCTCTAATAATAGTTCTTCTTTAGATTTATCAGTTGTCATTTGTACCCGATCATACTTTGTCAACTTTTGCTCCAACTCTTCTAAAGTATTATCCCCAAGCAATCTACTTAACAATTCTTTTTTATTATTGATATTACTTATCATGTTATGATATAGATATTTCTTATCTTTTACTTGTTGCAATCCTTTTTCATCTTGAACATTATACCTATCAGCTACCTCTTTGATCTCTTTATTCAACGTAGATATTTGCTCACTAATGCTATTATATTTTGCTAATCTGTTATTTTTATCTTCATTTTTATGATTAATGTTTTTCTTAGTATCTTTAAAAATCTCATATTTTTCTTTTACTAAGTTAATGTTATTTATATCTAGGTTCTTAGTATCCAATAATAGGTTTACATAATATGTTAACCTTTCTTCTTTTTGCTTCTTTTCAAGTTCTAATTTTTCTAGGTCACTAATAGCCTTTGTATATCTTTTCTTATTATCTTCATGAATTACATTAATATGAATTACTTTATCTTTTAGTTTCCTTAACTCAATAAGTTCTGTACACCTATGTTTCTTTAATATTTCATTTTGCTTTTGTACAATTTCATCTAGTTTATTTTGTTTTTTTCCTTCTGCTGATTTGATCTTATTGATTTCATTAACCAGAATATCTAATTTGACTTTATTTTTTCTATAACCCATTGTAGTATATATAGATACGCCAGCAAACACAACAGATACAGCTATAACTATTATTTGAGAAGATATGATACCACTTACCAAAAGACCAATAAAAATTAAAAATGATACTGAAGATATTAATTTACCATGTTTTTGATTAGCCAGCATATCTTGATATTTTTGTTCTTTTAATTCAGTTTCCACTGATTTGCTGTATTTTATCTCTTTTCGTTCTTCTTCCAGTCTAGTATATTCATATTCATCTTCTATAACACCATTATTTTCGTTTTCGCTATTTAACTTTATCTTAAGTTCCCTTATCAGGTCTTTTAATTCATTATATTTTTTCACCATATCATTATAGATATTATACTGTGAAGCTATACTGTCAATATCATTCAAATCTTCATCTTCTAACACCTTGACTTGATTATATATCTCATATTGTTTTTTTAGATAGTCCTCTATGTCTGTTAGTTCTGATTTTAATTCATCATACTGCATTTTACATGATTCTAGATTGTTAAGTTTCTTGATAGCCTCATCTATAAGTTCTATATCAGCATCTTTGAACTGTTCTATATCTTTTAGTTCAGAAGTTTTATTATCTATATATTCTTTTAGCCTTAATCCTTCTTCATAGGCTTTTTTAACTTCCTCTTTACTGAGATAATCAAGTAATTCTTCATTATCCTTTTTTCTATTTTCCATTTCCTTTAAGTTATTATTGACGTTATTCAATTCTTCTTGTTTTTCTAGAACCTTTTGCCATGTTTTTTCAGCTTCAGTTTTTTCTTTTTTCAGTTTTGTTATTTCTTCGGTAAGTTTCCCATAAGGGGTTGTCTTTTTTCTGCCAGCAGTACCTATTTCATCTAACTTCTTGTTTAATTTTTCGATGACATTCCTTACTGATATCTCTTCATCCTTACTTTCACCTAGATTGATAAGGCTGTCTTTCACTTCTTTCACCAGTTCGTCAGAGGTTTTGCTGCTAAGCTGACCGATACTGATTGTATTATTGAAGGTTGATTTGTTGATACCTATATGTCTAGAGGCTGGTTGATATAATTTGGTAGCACTATCATACTCAAATTTTTCGGTAATATTTTCTCCAGTACCATTATCAAAGATCTCTACCTTATCGTTACGTTTCATGAAGTTTCTCTCGATGCGGTATTCTTTTTCAAGATGTTTATAAACCAATATTCCTTTATACTTATTACTATTATTCCATGGCAAGAAACGATCATAATCAGGTGTGAACTGCTTATTCTTTCTATAAGGCTTGTAGAAACCGTATAACATGCCTTCAATGAATTTATGTATAGTAGATTTACCAGCTTCATTATCACCATAAATAACATTTATACCATCTGTTAATTTAATCTCTTTATCTTGGTATTTTCCAAAACTTATTATATCCATTTTATCTATGTACAAATCAGTTCACCTTCTCACTTAGTAACGCTTCAATACCTTCATATAAAGCCAATTTTGATATTTCATCTTGGATATTCTGTCTTTCCATGTATTCAATGTATTTCCCTATAACATTATTTTCGTTTTCTTGTCTTAATTTATCAAGGTCATAATCAGGTGTAGTGGTATCAATAATCTCAGCATATATTACGTATTCTTCTACTCTTTCTTTTATGTACTGTGTATCAAACAATATATCCTTATCCCTTATGCCCTTCAAATTGAATCTATATAGGTTCTTGAAATCATAGTCACTAACTATGATTCTGATATTCTCTATTATATCTTCAATTGTCATATCATCTTCCACTGTAACATCCACCCCCACAAATTGTCTTTTGGAAAAAGGCAGGAAGTCAACATCTATTTTATCTTTGCTTATGCTGCCTTCTATAATTCCATGAACTCCTGTTTCGCCAAAATCAAGAGGTTCAGGACTTCCACAATAAGCGATATCAGGTTGTATAAAATTATGTTTATGTATATGTCCAAGAGCCACATAATCAAAGTTTTTACTTTTTAGATTATCCTTGTCTATAGGCAGATAATTGGATTTTTGATATATATCTCCATGGGCTAATAATATATTGATACGGTCGCTATTCTCAACTTCTATATCATTAAAAAGATTATCTTTTATCTCCTTCTTATTCCAACTTAATCCGTATATATCAACATTCAATTCTTCAAATGTAATTTTCTCAGTATATGTATTCATTATATAAACATTGTGTGACCAATCTATTAGGTTATAATATGATTTGTCATTTATTATGGGGTCGTGATTACCAGCAATCATTATTATTTTTGTAGAACTAATTTTACTGAAGCTATTATTGATTTCTTTTAGTTCTCCTATGGTAATGTATTCGTCTTCGAATAAATCTCCACTTATGAGTAATAAATCAGCTTGTATTTCTCCTGCTCTTGAAACTATATTCATAAAAGTTTCTTTTATCTCGTTTCTACGCTTTCTAGCAAATTCACTAGAGAAGCTAGCACTTTTGAATTCCATACCAATATGTACATCACCTGTATGAATAAACTTTATCATATACCCGTTCCCCTTTCTAACATTATTTTACTTTATATTAATTACTTAGTCACGTAAAACTTTCCTGTAAAATACAAGAAAAAGTAATTATGCTCTATTATTGTCTATAAAAAAAGAGAGTTCAATCACTCCCTTAATCTCCAAAACTCGCCCCAACCAATTTACCAGTACTTATTAGCAGATTATCTTTCTCAACTAGTTTCAACTTACCTGCTATTTCTTTTAAAGGTGTTGCCCATAATTTATTATTGACAACTGAAACTGTTTTTCCATAGTCTTTGTTGGCTATCATCTCAGCTGCATATGCACCAAGCTTTGTTGCCAATATTCTATCATATGGTGAAGGTGAACCTCCTCTTTGTTGATGTCCTGGTATAGTTACTCTTGTTTCTAGACCCAAGGCTTCATTAATCTGTTTAGCCAATCTATAGGATACTGATGGGTATTTCATTTTTTCTCTTAATTTTTTCAGCTCTTTTTTCTTCATATTTGATTCTTCGACTGAAAGTGCTCCTTCTGACACAGCTAATATAGAAAAGTTTTTACCTGAAGAATGTCTTTTGTCCAAGGAAGCTATCACTTTATTAATATCATAAGGGATTTCAGGAATCAAAATTACATCTGCTCCACCAGCAACCCCTGCGTGTAATGTCAACCAACCTGCCTTATGACCCATTAATTCAACCAACATAACTCTATCATGAGAATCTGCTGTTGTATGAATACGGTCGATTACTTCAGTTGCGATATCTACTGCACTATGGAATCCAAAAGTTATATCTGTACCCCATATATCGTTATCAATAGTCTTTGGTAGAGCTATTACATTAAGCCCTTCTTCCCTAAGGAGATTAGCGTTTTTATGTGTTCCATTACCTCCAAGTGTCACTAAGCAGTCTAACTTCATTTTCTCATAATTATTTACCATATTTTTTACTTTATCGATATTGTCTTCTTCAATTTTTCTCATTTTCTTGAATGGAGTTCTGGATGTACCAAGTATTGTTCCTCCTCTAACAAGTATTCCAGAGAAATCCCTTGGAGTCAACACTTGATAATTACAATGTATTAAGCCTTTAAAACCGTCTTTTATACCAATTATCTCACAATCGATCATACCATAAGAAGCTCTTGCTACACCTCTAATTGCTGCATTCAAACCTGGACAGTCTCCCCCACTTGTTACAATTCCAATCCTTTGTTTCATCAAAACCACTCCGTTATTTTATTTTGTATTAAAAATTATCAAATTCAACTTATATACTTAATGTAATATATATTATCACCTAAAATATATATTTACATTCAAGAAAAGTGACTAGGTTGCATTATTTCAGTAGAGACTATGTTTTGATTATTGTACTCAAAGATATTTTTTTAATCTTGGTTTTATTCTATTTGCGTATACGTGGAGAAAATATCCTAAGAAGTAATCATATGCGATAAAGAATACTTCTGCTGCTAAAACGACCCACCATGTTACATTGAAGGGTAAAACTGATACAAACTGCTTTATAACAAAGTAATAAACTACTAATACCATATTGAAATATACTATCTTCAATACGACTTCTATGATGACTGATAAGTTTTTACGGTTTATTAATATTTCAATTAAGTATTTGACTATACTATATAGCCCAAAAAACGCAATATATGTTATGATCTGTATCTTATCAGGTACTAATATAAGTGCAAGTAGACTGGATGCTATATAAAAACTTACACCATTGGCTAAATTGAATTCAATGATTACTACACCTATTAAAATAGCTGCTAGTGCAAATATAATTATTGTATTACTGACAAATATTGTACTTGACAACAATATAATCTGATTAATTGCCAATAATATTCCTAAGTATGCTAATCTCTTTGTTTTTAACAACATGAAATTAAATCCCCTCCAAGACATTCACATAAGCAATCTGCACATATGAGTTGTGAACAGCATCCACAAGCATCTGAATTATTGTTCCCTCTATTATATTGATATGCTCTAGTATTATATCCATTCTGAACATTTTGAAGTCTTGTTAAATGGTTTCTGTACTCTATATTGTTTGGAGACATATTTACAGCTGTTCTAGCATATTCGAATCCTTGGTTGGTATAGCCTGTGCCAACAAGACAGATACTCATTAAATAATACCATTCAGCATTTTTATCACTCATAGCATTAAGCATATTCATTGCATCTTGGAATCTTCTAACTTGAATATAACTTCTTACATTCATATATTCTGAAGATGTATACCCAGAACCTGAATTACTGCTGCTATAATTTGAATTTGTATAGTCATTATTGTTCATTAGCGATTCATACGCTTCTTGAACTTCTCTGAATTTCTCTTCTGCAAGATCGTTTAATGGGTTGTCTGCATATCTATCTGGGTGATATTTTTTTGCTAATTCCCTATACGCTTTTTTTATTTCATCTTTACTTGCTCCTCTTTCTATTCCTAATACTTCATAAGGGTCTCTCATTGTCTTTTCCTCCTAGTAAGAATTTAATTGGTTTCTTCTAATCTTTTGCATTTATTACAATCATCTTTGTCAAAAATAATTCTCATTCTATTTTTAATTCCAGAGTATATTATATTATCTAGAATAGGTTTTTCTTTTACCAAAGGTAATTTATCCAGTTCACTATCCAAAAAAGATAAATTGAGGTTCAATAGGTTCTTAGCATACTCTTCTATGTTTTCTTCTTCACATAATAGAAATGGATTATAACTTTTATTTTTCTTATCTTTCTCTATATCATCATAGGCATCTAAAATATAAATATATTTTCCCAAATATAATCCAATATTATTTAAATATTGTTTCCAATGGTCCTGTTTATAAATCATAAGTTGTCCCATTAGATGTCCAAAAACATTTGATACCTTATCAATATCCTTACAATCAGCTTTTTCAAGTTCCTCTAATTCTTCTATAAATCTAATTATCACTTCATCTTTCTCTGGATACTTTTTCTTAGCTTTTCTATACCCTCTATTAAATAACATCATTGCAAGAAGGCTTTTTATACTTCTTTCATCTTTCCAGTCATCTTTTAGATTATTATATGCTAACATAATATTAAGCGCTGCACAATATTCACTTACCTCATTATCTATCATAAGCTGTTTATTATGAGGATGAGCCACACATCTGCAATTAGAGCAATTATTTACAGGTTCATATAGAGACGTTAAAATGATAACCAGGTATGTCATATCATAATTCAATGTAAACCTGCTAAGATTTCCATAATTATGCTTCAACGCCATACACAATCCACAATAATATCCTTTGTATGTCATATATTCTCTTACTTTTAATTCAAGTTTATCAATCTGCACATATCCAAACATTTTAAGTCCTCTCTACTAATTTATTAAAACAATATAACACAAAATCAAGGTAACTATTAAGTTTTTTCCAAATAATACCGATATATTATATACATAAATGACATTAAAAATCTTAATATTATTAGTATAAAGCATAAGTAATAAAAGCTCAACACTACAATTATTAATTTTTTGTGTACAATTTCTATGTACTCCTGTCAAGGGAAGTTTCTAAAATTAAGCACATAAATATATAAATGCTATATCAAATTTTTATAAAAGAAATTTCATTTTATGTAAAAATCACGTTTAATATTTAAAAATATATTTTATAAGTTAAGATTGGCTTATTTTTAGGGCAAAATCGCTAGTATACTAACATTTTTATATAGCAATTTTTAACTATTATAATATTTAATGAAATTAGCCCTTGCTTTTTTCTCCAATTATTGTAAAATAGGTGTTGTAGCAGATAAACCTTATACTAAAAATATAATAAAGTAGGGTGATGAATTATGGCAAGTATTGATAGTTTTAAAAAGTATACCGTTAACAAGTCAACTCCTATTCCTCTATACTTTCAATTCAAGAATATTTTGATTGAAATGATGAAGGATGAAGTTTTAAAACCAGGTGATATGATACCTACTGAGTTTGAGCTATGTGATATTTATGGTATAAGCAGAACAACAATCAGACAAGCATTAACTGAATTAGTTAATGAAGGTAAGTTTTATCGTGTAAAAGGTAGAGGTACTTTTGTTGCTCAAACCAAAATTAAACATGATTTTACTCAAAAAGCAGAGAGCTTTGATAATGAGATGTTACGAAATGGATATACCCCTAGTACTAAGGTTTTAGATTTTAAGGTAGTTTCCGCTACCCCAGAAGTTGCATCTGCTTTAAATCTCGCACCGAATACAGACGTTATCTATTTAAAGAGGCTCCGATTTGTAAATAATGAACCACTAATAATTTCTCAAACTTATTTACCTTATTCATTTTGTAAACATATTCTCGATAATAATATGAATGAAGAATCACTATATAGCATACTATCTAGCAATATTAATACTAAAGTCTATAAAATAATTAAAAAAATGGAAGCTGTTGTTCCTACTAAGGAAGATTGTGAATTACTTGAAATCAATAAGACAACTGCAATACAATTATTTCATGTAAAAGGTTATAATAAATTTGAGACACCTGTAGAGTACACTGTCTCTAGATTTAGAGGAGATAAGAATATTTTCTCTGTAGAACAGTTTGTTTAGTAAACGGTAGGTATTTGTAAAAACCTCAGGTTAATTCCTGAGGTTTTTACTTTTATATGAGTTATTTTCTTACATATATCTTGTTTCACTTATTTAACATACTCTGATAATAGTTTTAAGGTATTGAGAATGCCCTCTATATGAGTTCTTTCCATACCGTGAGATGCATGTACCCCTGGTCCAATAAGTGCCCCTCTGATGTTGTTTCCTGCACGCAGAGCAGCAGATGCATCTGAACCATAGTTAGGATAAACATCTAATGCATATCCAATCTTTTTATCTTTTGCAATGCTTACTAATTTATTAACCATATTATAGTCATAAGGTCCTGATGAATCTTTTACACAGATAGATACGTCATGTTCAGTACAGCAAAGGTCATCCCCCATTGCACCCATATCTATTGCAATCATTTCTGTTATATCTTGTGGAATATAAGAAGAACCATGTCCTACTTCTTCATATGTAGATATAAATATTTTTATAGTGTTATCAGGTATTATATTATTATCTTTTATGTATTTCATTAAAGCAAAAATAGTAGCTATCCCTGCTTTATCATCTAGATGTCTAGATTTTATATAACCACTTTTTGTTACCCTAACTCTAGGATCAAAAGCAATGAAGTTACCTACTTCTATTCCTAATTTTTCTACATCTTCTTTTGATGTTACACTCTCATCTATTCTTACTTCCATATTTTCTTCTATCCTTTTATGCTCTGATGCGTCAGAAAATACGTGAACTGAAGGTTTTGTAGTTAGTATGGTACCGTCATATTCTTTACCGTCTCTTGTGAATATCTTGCAGTATTCGCCTTCTATACTGTTCATTAGATATCCGCCTATACTAGTGAACCTGATTGTTCCATTAGATTTAATGGATCTTACCATAGCTCCTAAAGTATCAACGTGAGCTGATAATCCTAGAACTTCTTTATTTTTACCTTCAATCTTTATGACTCCGCAGCCTTTGTTAGTGAATTCCATGTCATAACCCATGTCATTAGCTTCTTCTTTTATGAGTTTCATGATGTTTTGGCAAAATCCGCTGGGACTTTCCGTTTCCAGTATTTTTTTTAGAAAATCAAGAATGTAATCTTTGTACTTTTCCATCTATACATCTCCTCTGGTAAAAATATTTTATATTAGTGAATTCATATCATTAATGAATTCACTTTACTTGGCAATCTTACCTTCATTATTAACAATGTTTACATCCATATGTGGATAAGGTATTGAGATATTTTCTTCATCAAACTTAATCTTAATCTGTTCTATCAGGTCAAACTTCACCTGTAGATAATCTTTTGTTTTACACCATACCAATACAGCAAAATTAACTGAACTATCTCCATGTTCGCTAATATTAATGTATGGTTCTCTATCCTTAAGTATGAGAGCATGTTTCTCAATAACTTCTTTTATTGCCCTTTTAACAGCAAAAGTATCCTCTTCATAAGCTACACCAAAAGTCAAATCAACCCTTCTGATATCCATTGTTGAATGATTTATAATACTGCTGTTGGATAAACTTCCATTAGGTACAGTTATCACTTTATTGTCTCTTGTTCTTAATGTTGTATAGAACACTTGAATATCTTCTACTATACCCTCATGTCCAAATGCTTTTTCTTCAATGAAATCTCCTACTTTGAATGGTCTCAATAATAATATTAAGATTCCTCCTGTAAGGTTAGCAAGACTTCCTTGTAAAGCCATACCAACACCAATACCAGTTGCTCCAATAACTGCTATAAGAGAAGTGGTTGGAATAGCTAGATTTTCCATTATGATGATACCAAGTAATATCTTCAATATTAATCTTGTTGCTGATAACAAGAATTTTGATAATGATACATCTACTTTTGATTTGTTCAAGAACTTCTCAATAAGTTTAACCAAATATTTAATAACTTTTAATCCAACAATTAAGATAACAAAACTCATTAAGATTTTGAAACCATATGCTGTCAATATTTCTAGAGCCTTAACTTTGATATTGTCTAACTGCTTCATAACTGTGTCCATAATGTCTTCCTTTCTTTAGTAATTTACTAATCCATAAAAAAATATTATTTATTGATTAGTTTTGCATCATCTTTGTCATTATTTTTATCTTGTAATAATATAAGTGGAGATATATCTCTCCATTTATTTATTGCTGTTTCTTTTTTATAGACTTTATCCAAATAAGAATATTTTATTGAAAATACGTATTCTTCGTCATTAGTCAATTTTATAGAAATGTATTTACCATCATAAGAACAGTATTCTATTCCTACTTCTTTTCTGTCAGGTATTATATCTCTATATTCCAATTGGTCTAGTACAGCATTTATATCTTTGTCTGATAGACTATATATGTTATCTTCAATAAAATTATCAGTTATAGTTCTTATATTAAATCCTGGATGATTAATACTAAAAGTATATAAATCATTAATACCTTTATCTACAATCTTCCATGTCTCTTTCTTTTCCAGAGCAAATCTCTCATAGCTTTGATAATTATTAGAATTTGAGGCTATTACAAAAGCATATCTACCATCAGTATTCATATATCTTATAAATACCTCTGAGGCAAAATATTCTTTTATACTCTTTTCAATATCTTCATCATAAAATACTTTTGTCTCTAGCGGTTTCTGGAATTGGTAACCTAAATAATCTTTTTCATCAATAAAATCATAGTTCATCTTATCAACCACTGCATATTTATTATCATCTATCTTATATGCAATTATATAATTTTTATCTGCATAATTATATAAAAAATTCATCTTGTCATAGACATCTTCTGGTATATCAAGATTATATTTAACGATTATATCTTTTATAAAAACAGATACATCTTTGTCTATGTCATAAGGATTATTTAAGTAAACTACGTACTCATTCTTAGGCAGTTTTTCTACTTGGTCAAGTAATAAAGTACAATAATTTTTGATTTTACCTAAAATAAGCTTGTTCTTCTCATTTGTTATGTCTTTTTTACTATAATGAGTAATATATTTTCCAAAATTATTAAGAACGTAATCAATTTTATTCTCATCTGTCAGTATTAATATATTTTTTATTAGTTCTTCGTCTCCTATGAGTATATCTGTCAATATCATTTCTATATCTTCAGTTGATATTATTTCTTTATCAATGATATCTAAAACTTTTCCTCGAGTATTGTCATTATCATTTTTATATATACCATAGAGTTCATCACTTTTAACCTTAGCAATGTCCGCTAGTAATTGTTTAGTTCTCGCTTCATCAATGACTAAATCTATAACTACTTTGTCTGAATCCATATTGATGCTATGGATAGTTGCTATGTCTGGTATATTAAAGTCATCTAAGCTTATATTTAATATCTCTTTGTTCTCAATCAACTTAGCCTTTATAGTTTCTTCTATAGATTTAGGTAGTGATAAAAAGTTCTTGTTTCTAAGTTTCATGTTGGTAAAATTAATTTGTATCTCTCTATTGTCGTTATCTAGAGTTACATCCATGGATATTGGTATATTGATGCCATGTATAGTAGTGTTAATGTATGCTTTATTTTCATTAGTATCAATAAAGCCATTATTTATAATGTAACCATTTTGTATACTCATCTCTTCAATCTTATGATTAAATGCTGTTGTTAGAACGTCTATTGGTATCTCTATAGATACATTATTTTCTTTTATCTCAATAATCTTTCCTAAATCTCTATCATTAAAATATCCACCTAATTCTATTTGATTGAAAGCAACTGTAAACGATGAATTATGCAAATATATTAATAGGAATCCTATAAATAATACAATAATTGTCAGAAACCCCAGACCAATCCTAAGAGACCTTTTATATATTATTTTCTTATCTATAGTCTTGGTATCCTTCAAATCTTTAGTGTCACTTTCCTTTTCTTTTTTTCCCATTGATATCATTACTTTGTTTTAATCTAACAAAGTTAACCTCCTAATAATTATTCCTATCATAGATACTCTTATTTGGATACGAGTATATTATATAGTTTGTTTTCCTATAAAACAAGTAAGTTTTATTATAATTATCGCCAAATTTACTTTAATTTACAATAATTATATGAAAAAACTTCAATAACAGGAGGCATCACCCCTAATATATCAATTCAGCAGGTAATTTTACAGCATAAAATTAAAAAACCCGTAATTCCTATTGGAAAAACGAGTTTATATTATATAAGGTAGTCTTGGCAGACTATTTTAGATATCACAATTATTTACTGTTCTAGGGAATGGGATTACGTCTCTTATGTTACTCATACCTGTTATATACATAATCATACGTTCAAATCCTAATCCGAATCCAGCATGGTTGCATCCGCCGTATTTTCTTATATCTAGATACCACCAGTAATCTTCTTCTTTTAATCCTGATTCTTTCATCTTGGATATTAGTTTATCGTAGTCTTCTTCTCTTTGGCTACCACCGATGATTTCACCAACACCTGGAACTAATAGGTCCATAGCTGCAACTGTCTTATTATCTTCATTCAACTTCATATAGAAAGCTTTTATTTCTTTTGGATAGTCGATGACGAATACAGGTTTTTTGAATACTTTTTCAGTTATATATCTTTCATGCTCTGTTTGGAGATCTGCTCCCCATTTTACAGGATAATCAAATTTCTCTCCACTTTTTTCTAGAAGCTCAACTGCTTCAGTATAAGTAATTCTCTCAAATTTATTGTTAAGTACATTATCAAGTCTTTCTGACAAACCTTTGTCAATAAATTTATTGAAGAATTCCATTTCTTCTGGAGCATTTTCTTTAACATAAGTAATGATGTATTTGATCATTTCTTCTGCTATATCCATATCATCAATCAAATCAGCAAATGCCATCTCTGGTTCAATCATCCAGAATTCTGCTGCATGTCTTGCAGTGTTAGAATTTTCTGCTCTGAATGTTGGACCGAATGTATATACATTTCTAAATGCCATTGCATAAGTTTCAACATTAAGCTGACCACTAACTGTAAGATTAGTCTCTTTTCCAAAGAAATCTAGTTTGTTGTCAATATTACCCTCTTCGTCTTTTGGAACGCTATTCAAATCAAGTGTAGTAGCTCTGAACATTTCTCCTGCTCCCTCACAGTCACTACCTGTAAGAATTGGAGTATGAACATATACGAATCCTTTATCTGAGAAGAATCGATGTATTGCCTGAGCCACAACAGAACGTATTCTGAATACCGCTGCAAAAGTGTTAGTTCTTGGTCTAAGATGTGAAATGGTTCTTAGATATTCAAATGTATGTCTTTTCTTTTGTAATGGATAGTCTGGTGTTGATGCGCCTTCTATCTGTACGTCTGTTGCTTGCATTTCAAAAGGTTGTTTAGCACCTGGTGTCTCAATAAATTTACCTTTTACAATAATTGATGAACCAACATTCAACTTAGATAGTTCATCAAAGTTTTCTAATTCGTTATTAATTACTACTTGAAGATTATTAAAAAATGTCCCATCATTAAGAATAATGAATCCAAAGGCTTTTGAAGCTCTAACGCTTCTTATCCAACCTGAGACTGTTATTTCTTTATCTGTATATTGGCTGGTATTTCTAAATAATTCTTTAACTGATGTATATTTCATTATAGTTCTCCTTCCTTTCAAACTTTCTAATTGGTATTATACCATAGTCATTCAAATTTTTTTATATTTAAATGAATAATTTTTTACTTTGTAACTTAAATTATTAAAGTTATAAGTCTCCTAAATAATATTTATTATAAGTATAACCAATTAACTTATTTTTTTTACCTAATTATGTTATACTTATTAGTAATTCACGGTGCAAAAACAAAGAAAATTTAATATTGTTGTTTATATATAAAAGAATAGAAATTAATATAAAAACGATTCTTATATTACCGTGTACCACAAGAAAAGTTTACTATTTTAAAAAAGAAAGGACGGATATATAATGGATTCAAGAATTGTAAAGTTAGCAAAAATTCTAGTTAATTATTCTTGCAAAGTCAAAGAAGGAGATAAGGTTTTAATACAGCATGTTGGTGATTCTACATTACCTCTTACTAGACAATTAATAAAAGAAATTTACGCAGTTGGAGGTATTCCATTCGAAAAACATATAGATGAATCTGTACAAAGAGAGTTATTATTAAATTGTACTAAAGAACAAATAGATTTGATGGCTGAATCTGATTTGACGATCATGCGAGAAATGGATTGTTACATTGGTGTTAGAGCTTCTGATAACGTTAATGAGTTAAGTGATGTTCCAAGTGACAAAAGAGGATTATACGAAATGTATCATTTTACTCCTGTACACAGAGATGTTCGTGTTCCTGATACTCGTTGGGTTGTTATGAGATACCCTAACAATTCTATGGCACAACTTGCTAATACGAGTCTAGAAGATTTTGAAGACTTCTATTTTAACGTTTGTACACTTGATTATGGAAAGATGTCAAAGGCTATGGATAATCTAGTTGCTCTTATGAACAAGACTGATAAAGTAAGAATCGTTGGTGAAGGAACTGATATTTCATTCTCAATCAAAGGGCTTCCAGCTATTAAATGTGATGGCGGATGCAATATTCCTGATGGTGAAGTTTATTCAGCGCCTGTTAAAGATTCTGTTAACGGTGTTATCAGTTATAATACACCTGCTGTTTATAGAGGTTTTACTTATGAAAATATTGTTTTCGAATTCAAGAATGGTAAAATTATAAAAGCAACTGCTAATGATACAGAAAAAATCAATGCTGTACTTGATACAGATGAAGGAGCTAGATATATAGGTGAATTTGCTATTGGTGTTAATCCTTATATCTTAAATCCTCTAAAAGATACTTTATTTGATGAAAAGATTATGGGTAGTATCCACTTTACACCTGGTAATTCATATGATGACTGTGATAATGAAAACCATTCAGCTATCCACTGGGATTTAGTATATATTCAAACTCCTGATTTTGGCGGTGGAGAAATTTATTTTGATGATGTGCTTATTAGAAAAGATGGTATGTTTGTAGTTCCAGAACTTGAGTGTTTAAATCCTGAGAATCTTAAATAAAAAGAATACAAGAGAATATTATATTAAAAAAGCGCTATCTAGCGCTTTTTTTCCTTTAGAATTTAGTATTACTTATTTAATTTATATCTGTAGCATTAGATATAATGATATACTATTTTTTAATTTTTTTTGAATATATTATTCTTTTGTAAAAAAAGCAAGAGCGGTAATCCAAGACCATAACAAGCGATAGTCTGTCCTATAGCAACAAATATCATTAGTGATATTAATGGTAATGGTACTGCATATGCATACTTAAGGATTGATCCTACTACTATACCATTGATTACTATTGGTGGTATTGGTACTAGGTATTTATATCGTCTTAGCATATATACTAGCACTGATGATAGTAATGATGCCAAACTTCCAAATATTATATCGTAGACTATTGCACCACCTAAAAAGTTACCAAGTAAACATCCTACAAATAATCCAGGAATGGCAGCTGGTGTAAAGAATGGTAATATTGTTAGTGCCTCTGCTATCCTAACTTGTACTTCTCCAAAGCTTATTGGTCTAAAAGCTAATGTGAGTACAATATAAATAGCCGCAATCAAACCTGCTTGCGTTAAAAACTTTGTACTTCTATTCATTTTTATGTTCCTCCCTAGTTTTGTTTAGTGTCAGGATGGTTTCGAACTGACAATAAAATAATAGCATATTTCCCTTTATTAAAAAAGGACATTTATGATATTTTTAATTTTGATATTATTTATAAATATCCCTATTACAATCATTTTATACATTGATTACACTATTAAGCACAGTATATTAAAGCTTTATATTCACTAGTCATCTATATGTAATTCATCAAGTAAAACATTTATATCACTTTCTGAAACTGCTTCTTTCAATCGTCTATTTATTTCACTTTCTTCTAGACTCTTATTCTCAAAATAGACCTTGTTTATTTTATCTAAAACTTTACGCCCTTTGGATTTTTCAGTGAGAATTTTTATATAGTCGTCCATAGTTATTTTTCTAAACGTTCCATTAGTCCAATAAGCGTTTGCCCAATCAAGTATAGCAGTAGATTTACCCATTCCAATATTACGTACTTTATCACAGAAATCATGATAGTTAATATTATGCCTTTTTGCTATACTTTCTATATCTCTACAAGACAATTTTTCTTCTGTAATTATAAGATCAATAGACAAATCATAGTAATATTCTATATGATCAATATCTTTTACAAATTCAATTAGAAACTTTACTTCGTCTTTTGTAAAAAAACCATTCATTTCATTAATCGTATCACGTCGTATACTAATCCATGCCCTTATACCTAGTTCTAGCCCTTTGTATACATCTGGATAATATTTTTCATATTCTTTTAGCAGTTCTTTACTAACTTGAATGGTAATTTGTTGTTTTTCCATATTATAACTTCCTTTATCAATTTAATATTCGTATTGTATTCTTCCTTTATTAAAAAATAACATATTATATACTTCCCGAAATTTAATGTTAACAGACAATTTAATAATAATCAATAATATCCCTATGTCCATTTATTCCAATTTTTTTTTAATGCTAATAAATGATATTAAATATTTGTAGTAAAATATTTGAATCAGTAACATACATATGCTAAAATATGTAAGTAACTCATTAGATTTTCAGTAAAATCACATTACCTGAATCTAACAAAAAAACATGATATTAAGTATTAAAACAAGTAGAAGGAGATAATGAAATGATTATGAAAAGAAGATTAGCTATGGTTTTATCTATGTTCATATTACTGTCATTACCACAATATGGACTTACGCTTCACGCTACAGCAAACACTGCGAAAATAATTGTAGATGGAGAAGAAGTAATATTTACAGAAGATAGTGGTATGCCTTTTATTGATGAGAACAATCGAACACAAGTACCTTTTAGAATCACATTAGAACAAGCAGGTGCTGTTATATCATGGGATGATGAGAATAGAACAGCAATAGCTAAAAAAGATGATATTACTGTGAAAGTACCAATAGATAAAAACTATATCATAAAAAATGGGAGAATCATATATAATGATACTGTTTCTTTAGTTAAAAATGGCAGAACTTATTTACCTATCAGAGTAGTAATGCAAGCATTAGGTTATGAGGTAGGTTGGGATAACGCTAAAAGTTCAGTATTAATCACTCCTACAGAATCAGTGGGGGTTGCTACAGATGAACCTATATATTATGTAAACATGATGAGTGATATGTGTTATTATAATAATGAAGATACAGGATATAGAATATATAGACTTAATAATGATGGAACTAGTACTAAAATATCTGAGAATAAAGCATATACGTTAGGAATTATAGGAGATACTATATACTACATGAATTTTGTTGATCTAGAAAGAGAAGATGGTTTTGTACAACGAGGAACTTTATGGCAAATCAATAAAGATGGTACAGAAGAAAAAGCAATACTAGAAGATGTCAATATATTTACTATGGATACAGATGGCGAATATATATATTTCACAAGTAATGCTTATGGTCAAAATATAATGCGAATGAAGCCCTCTGGAGAACCAGAAATATTTCTTAAAGATTGTTTATCCTATAAAATATATTATAATGATGGTCAATTATATTATTTAGATAAGAAGGATAATTATTCTACTAAACGTATTGATGTAAATACCCTTGAAAAAAAATTAGTAACCGATTATAGATTAAATTATTATGCTGGATATATGATGTTGGCGTACCAGGATTATTTTATTATGAACTGGGATGATACTGGAAATTCAATAGCTTTAAACATGAAAGATGGTACATATAATCTTGATATAGAGAATTTATCATATAGACGTGTCAGTGAAGATGTGATAATTACCGTAGATTTAACAGATTGGGAAAATTCTGAACTAAAATTTATTGACGCAGAGAGTTTCCTTAAGACCTTAAATGTTGGTAAATAGTATGAACTGACCCCTCATTTCAATGGCGTTAAATTGACATTTGAACACAAACAAAGATGTAAAGACTCCTTCCTCTCTTGAGAATGTGTCCTTACATCTATTTTTTTTGCTTTTTTGGTAAAATTCCCTCATGATCTAGGTGCTTCTTAATATTCGATACTGCACTAAGTGTACTTTATATACTTATTATAAGTACAAAATAAGAAGCCTTCTTAAGGCTCCTATGTACTAATTAATACTTTTGTGTGGATTTCTTCCAAGTAAATATACTATTACTCCTAATGGTCCCATTAACACTAATGATCGTGAACATATAATATTATCATTCCTATGATGTTTACTATCTATCCACACCCATATGCCAGAAACTATCCATATAATAATCAACCATAGCATATGCCTCACCTCTTTATCTGATTTGTTAGTATCTATATTAATAATATTAGCAAATATTAATCTTATATGCAATAAAAATTAGATTTATTTTTAGTTATTAAATAATTAAAACTATTTTCTTTGCTTGTCCATCATCTACAAGTTTTTTGCTTTCTCTAATAATTTTGTAATATCAAACGCTTTTTTCTGGCTACTTTCTAGGGGTTGATTACATTCTGTATGCACTAATCCTAATTACATATTATTCTGACCATATTATAGACCCATCAAACCCATAACCATCATTAGCCAAATAAATCTCATGGGTATTTCCTGTTGAATCTTTCCATTTTATTTTTTGGTTAGGCATGCCACATGATAAATATGTTTCAATATATACTGCTTGATTTCTTACCTCTTCTAACTCATCTATCACTCTTACTTCATCTAGGTTATCAGTTTCTTCATTCCATTTAAGCTCTATTAATTGAAAGTCATAAATACTACCAATAACTTCGGCTTTAAAATGCTCTCCTTCACCTAATCCTTTAATCTGTATTTTTTCATAACTCTCAACCATTCGATCAATATTGTAACCTATGATTGATATAGGTTGTGATGCAATATGGGTTTTATCAATAATATATTTAATTTCTTTTTCGTCAACAGTAATGATTCTTAATTCATAGTTAGTAGGTAAATCACCATCAATATTTTCTTGGTTTTCGGTGTTTTTCAACTGTTTATTTAGATCAACGATTTGTTTTTCTAATTCCTCTATTTTTATTTTAGCATTATTTAATTTCTTTTCTAGCTCTTCATATTCTATAGTAGCAATTTCTTTTTCAACTACTTGTGATATTTCTGTTTCATAAGTAATACCTTCATTATCCTTACATCCAGTTAACATAACTACAAAAATCAAACCTAGTGTTAAGAAATGTTTATTCATTTTATCTACCTCTCATCTTTAGATATTTAAATACTCATTTAATACTATCAGATAATCCAATTATAATCAATAAATAAGACTTTGTTTTTTTAGCAAAATTCTATCATAATGCAGCTTAATTTTCAATTATATTACTAATTAACTGAACTGTCGTTTTTTTATAATTCTAATATATGTATACTTTTCATACGAAATAGGTCTAATAAGTGTTCCATAAAAACTTCTCTACTTGACCAATCATATTCTCTTACTGTTTCATGTTTATAACCATCTTCATATTCACGCAATACTCTTTGAACCTCTGGTAATGTGAAGTTTATTGACAATCAGACAGAGGCAGCACAGATTTCACAGTTTGAATTGACGCTTTGTAAAGATATCAACTGAAAGACTATAGGTGAATAGTTAAACGTACATTTCTGTATGAATTTGCACGATATCTCTGATTATTTTTATGATTTCTTTAAAAAGTATTGACACTTGTTCCATAATCGGCTATATTAATAGTGTAATGTAGTTAGTTACTTGACTAACAAACAAACAAAGGAGTGATATAATTGAATATTAATCCAAATATAGATAAACCAATCTTCATTCAGATTGCAGAACAACTTGAGGACTCTATATTTACAGGCGTATTTCCAGAGGAAACAAAAATCCCCTCAACAAATGAAATATCAGCTCTGCTACATATTAATCCTCATACAGTTCTAAAAGGAATGAATATGCTGGTAGATGATGAAATCATTTATAAGAAAAGAGGGTTAGGAATGTTCGTGAAAAACGGCGCAGTTGAAAAAATACGCCAGAAAAGGCAAAGTCACTTTTACAATCAGTACATTGCAACATTGATTGAAGAAGCATCAAAATTGCAAATGACCAAAGAAGAAATTATGAAATTAATAGAAAGGGGTTATGAAAATGAACGCAATTCAAATTAAGAATATTACAAAACGATACAATGATGTTACTGCACTTGATAATGTTTCTTTTTCTTTTGAGTATGGTAAAATTTATGGTTTCTTAGGAAGAAATGGAGCTGGAAAATCAACGCTCATCAATATTATAGCAAACCGTATTTTTGCTGACGAAGGAAAAATCTTGATTGATGATGTACCTGCAAAGGAAAATATGGAAGTCCATGAAAAAATTTTTTGTATGAGTGAAGTTGATTTATACGATACGAGCTTAAAAATCAAAGACCATTTTAAATGGATAAACCGCTTTTATGACAGCTTCAATATAGAAAAGGCTTTACAGATTGCGGATAAATTTAATCTCAATATCACCAAAAAATTTAAGCAACTGTCAAAAGGGTATCAGTCCATTTTTAAATTAACGGTTGCTATGGCTCTTAATGTACCGTATGTGATTTTCGACGAACCAGTATTAGGTTTGGACGCTAACCACAGAGAGTTGTTTTACAATATGCTGTTAAAAGACTATGAAAGTAACGAGAGAACAATCATTATCGCAACCCATCTGATTGAAGAAGTAGCAAATATTATTGAGGAAGTTATTTTGATTGACAATGGGAAAGTACTGTTGCAAGAAAGTGTGGAAAGACTATTAGAAACGGGTTATTGCGTTTCTGGTGTGGCAAAAGATATTGACGATTATTGTAAAGATAAAAATGTGATAGGCTATGATGAAATAGGTGGTCTGAAACTCGCCTATGTAGTAGGAGAAAAATCACAGTTTCCTCAGGGAAGTAATTTACAGACTTCAAACATGAATTTACAAAAACTGTTTGTCAAGCTTACAGAGAAAGGCGGTAACTAATATGAATAAATTAAAAACAATCATTCAATATGAGTGTACAACTTCATTCAAATATATCTGGTATTTCTACGCTATCCAATATTCAATAGTTACACTTATTACTCTAATTATTGGAATTAGCACGGGAAGTTTTGAAGATCTAGGAACAAATGCTCTTGAAATGAATACCTTAATTTATATTGGTATTTTAGGTGTATTAGGTTTTAAGGAAGATTTCAAAATGTTGATACAGAATGGATTTACCCGTAAATATATTTTTACTGCTTCGCTTACTATGTTTGCGTTTATATCAGGAATAATGGCATTGTTTGATACCATAATGGGAAACGTGATACATTATTTACAGCATAATTATCTATCTTTATATTCCAGCATATATGGATATGGAAATGTTTTAGTAAATTGGTTATGGCTGTTCCTTGCCTATATGCTTATTTGTACCTTGCTATATCTTGGCGTCCTTGTAATAAATAAAATTGGGAAAACATTGTCTATTTATTTAACTGTTATCCTTGGCGGTGCTGTATTATTAATTGTCGCTCTGTTTAGATTTGTTCTTTCAAGCGAGGTTGTGAACAATATAGTAGCACTGATGCTGAAAGCATTTGGTTTTATGAGAAATGGAACAATCAATTATTTTTTTCCAGTATTGACCTTACTTGTACTGGTAGGTGTTTTAGGTATCAGTTCATATGCTGTTATTCGCCGAACAGAACTTAGATGATATAAGAGAAGTTGAATTTGCTATATCAATAAAGGCAGGTGGTAAAATGGGAAAATAATAGTTGTTACATTTAAGGATCATTTAGACCCCTTTCTTTGCCAGAACCTTTACCTCCTGAAAATGGAGAAAGCTTATGGGGTTATGAGAATGCTCCAGAGGGTAGCAATCTCACATCATTCATATTTAAGTTAAGAAATAAGATAGAGCCGTCCCCAGACAATCCGCAGTACATAGTAACCGTCTGGGGTTCGGCTAGAATTCAGAGAAGAAAAACCGTAGATTATAATTTCACTAATTAGTAATATATAATCTACGGTTTTGTGCATTTCTCGAATAATTTATTGATAAACCTAGTGTTTAAGCGATAATCTGCATTTCTATTTTGAATTTAGGATAATACTAATTTTATTAGTTGATTTATAGTTTTAGTCGATAAATAGCTTGGGATTTTGGGTTTTAAAGATTATAGATAAAAGTTAAACATACATAAGGATATATAAACATCATTATTAAACACATGGTCGATTTAGATTTCCCCTGTATTTGTATAGTCCGGACTAAGTAGCATAAAACCTTACAACAACTAAGTACTATCATTATTGCTACAGCGCTGTCAAGTACATTTTACCATAAAAAAGCATCTATGGGTTTCTGACTATGATTATTATAATCAACATTATGCAAACATTTAATCTTCAACTAATAAATCACTTACTTTAACATCTAAAGCTTTTGCTATTTTCTCTAATGTCTCAATTGTAGGTGATTCTTTATAATTTTCTAATTTGGATATTGTTGCTTTGGATATTCCAGCTTTTTTGGCTAACTGTGATTTGTTGTAATTCTTAATTTCTCTAATTTCTCTAATTCTAAATAACATATGTCCCACCACGCAAGTTTTTTTTAATTATACTTTACATTAGAGATATAGATATTTCACTAGGTAAATACTGGGAATTTACAAAATCAATAAGTACTTGCTGAAAATTAGATTAATGAAGTGTTGGATATAACAAATATGTAATCTATTATAGCATATAAAACTACTATTATAATAGATATTAATGTATGTTTTTTATATTCCATTTTCTTAATATTTTCATATAACAATTCAACAGTCCCTAATCCTATTTAATTTATAACACTATTTACTTACAATATATTCTATAAGCTTTCTACATTCTTCACTACCTGCTTCTCCTTCAAACGCATTCTTAAATAGTATATATCCTTCTTCGTCATTCTCCTGTAACCATCTCAATGAATTCTTTACTCCTAGAAACCATTTTCCTTGTAGTTCAAAATATATTTCTAATGACTCTTTAATCATCCAGTGATGTCTATACATGCCTTCTACATCACCTTTTTTTGTCCTTCTAAACATTTTGAGCAGCCAATCTCTATTAAATTGTTTTTTCCCTTCATCTAGTCGGGCTGGTCCATCATCATATACTTTTTGTATCTTATTTATAAAATCTTGTGCAATCCCTTTATCATCTAGTAATATTTTGTTATTTAATATATGGAGATAATTTTCTGGTTCATTCATCTGTTTTGTATCGTATATCCAAACATCCAACTGCTTTCCATTAAATATCTGAGTATCATTACAGTGTGCTATATCATCCCCGAAACAGATAATATCTATATCACTCTCTTCAGTAAAATCTCCTCTTGCATATGAACCGTATAAAATGATAATATGACATTTATATTTTTCTCTTAGATAATCTTTCAATTCCAATAATAATTTATTCATATAAAGCTCCTTCAAATTTCAATATTAACAAATCTAAAATGCCCTATAATGTTATTACCATCACTCCATTTCAGCAATCTATCCTCTTCTTTTGGATAATTATAGGAATTGTGTATAACATACGGTACACCATCTTTCCTTCTCTTATTAGAGATGATTGCAATATGGTCTGGATGAGATAAAATCACAATATCTCCTCCCTGCCACTGAGTAAGATTATTCTTATCATATGGCATAACTTCTATAGGTAGATTAGTCATGTATTTCTTCATGAAAACATATTGATTCTTTACCCTTCTAAAATCAATATTTGTATCAATCTTATCAATTCTTGGATAATCATCAGGGTTTAGTTCTATATCTTTATCCATGTTATCTTTCAAGATATAACCTGCATTATCAAGAGCTCTCCATATTACATCGGTACACACTCCTTCATCTTCTGGAGGATATCCTCCTGCATAATAACCACTTTTATATTTTGTATGATTCTTAACCTCTTTTTTAGCACCTTCAATTATATCTGCTTGATCGTTTAATCCATCTTTGTCCAAATCATATACACAGCTGATAGTTTCTATATTGATTGACGGTCTAAAAACATAAAACACATCATCATGTTTATATTTATTATAAATCCCAAAAGCAATAAGTAATATAACTCCTATTCCTATTAATTTTATACCCTTTTTCAATATTTAATCACCTTCTACTTATAAATCAAGATGGCTTGTCTCCCCATATCTTCCCAGCCAATCTTGAAATCTTTTCTTGGCTTCTTCCTCAACATATTTTTGGATGGGTCATTAAAGTAAACGTATTTATCATCATACCCTATGACAAGTACTGAATGTGATGTATAACTTATTTCCATGATACCATTAGGGGTCACCCACTGTTGAATAGATGACATTGGTACTTTATTATATATATTAGGCGAGCTTACCCATACTGGTTTACCTGTACCTACGTAATATAAGACATCTTCAAAATTGCTTCCAGATATATTAAGAATATCAGAAGAGTATTTCTCAGCTAGTTCCACTATTGGTTCATTGTAAACAGAATATCCTTTATTGGCTACATTAGCTATATCACCAACAAATCCTGAATGTGGATCTCCAAAATTAATCATTCCATCAACAATAGTATATTTTGTGTTATCTTTAATTACCTCATTGGCTAACTGCATCTTATCCACCTTATCAGTCCTATAATGATTAAGCAACATTGCAAGACTGGTTACTTCACATCCTCTAGGCAACTCTGGTTTTTGTGGAATAACAGGTATACCTTGTATTTTCATAGAACTTCTAAAGTCATTTTGATACATTATTTTGTTATTATCTTTATCAGCTTTTAAAATAAAAGAATTATATCCATACTCTTTTTTTGCATTTAATGCTTGAGTTATATTGTCATAAACAGCTTTTATCTTACCTTGATTTATTAATTGGTAATGCTCATCTATAGAAGCAGGGTTATATTTTATTCTTTTATTGCCTTGATATATATTCTTAACAGTATTTTTCTTCTCAACTTCATCACACTCTTTAAAATTATCGCTATTAATTGTAATTATATCATATCCTAGGGGTGATTCTATTGTATCTATTATGTAAGTTATTTCCTTATCCTTGGTATTCAAAACAAATTCCTCTTGTTTAACTGTTTGAGTTTTTACTTTTGAATATCTAGGATTAGCATTGATTGTTTCAACTTTTTTTACCGTAGTCAATTTAATCCCATTTATTGAGATTTCTACACTGGAATAAAAATTCCCTTTAGTCGGTATACATTCTTGAATAACTTTACCTGTAGAGTCCAATACTTGTACTTTATCATAGTAATAGCTTACTTCCCCATTTAACTTTTCTATAGTCTCATGTACATCATAATAACCTATAATTATATAATCTTTATAATTGCCTATGAGATTATTATTATATGCACCATCATTTATGTTAACTTCTTCTGCGGAACTACCGTTTATAATTATACCTCTAACATTTTTGTTCAATTTGGTGTTACTATTTTCATTCCAGAAGATTGCTTTTCTATCTCTTGTGATAGTAATATTATCTTTATTAAATGGAATATCATCAGTTATATTAACAACACTTCTATTAGCAAAATTAAATTGATATAGCCCTCCATCTAAAATAGTATACATTAGATTATTGCCTTTTGGTCTATAAATATAACTATTGATATAATAATCCATCTTATCAAATCCATAAGGTAAATTGACAAAACCTAAGTTTTCATTATTTCCTAGGTAATAATTAAATTCATATAATGCAATCCCATTATCCCCTTGATATTTTCCTGTATTCATATACCCATATACAATATAATTAATATTACCTTCATCATCTAGGCTGTTAATCTTTATTTTATGAGTATTATAATTATCTACAATATAATCGCTATCTAATTTATCAAAACCAAATACTTTAGTTAGTTTGTTGGTTGTATTGTCAAAAAGCCATAGTTGATTGTTTTTTACAAAAGAATAAAATCTCATATTATCAGATTGCTCTTTGGAAGTTATAATATCATTATCTCCAGAACCGACTATTATTTGTTTATTAGCTTTGTCAAAATAAGGATCAGTTTTAGTATATCCTTTTCTTTCAAAAGAATTTATTCTTACCTGTTCTCTACCTACAATTTCATACTTTTCAACGAAATCCCAATATTCAAATTCATGATTTGCTCTTACTGCTATTGTGTAAGCTAATTGTACCTGATAGATGCTGTTATTATTATCAATATTAGTTATACGGATTATTGGTTCATTCATCTTTACAATGTCTTTATCATAATTCCATATAATATTATCTAATTGTGAATTATTGTTAACATAGTTAAATGAACCGGATTCTGATGTGCCTGTCCCAGTTACTAAACTACTTATCATTTTCTTATTCTTGTCAAAAGTGGCATTATGAAACTTCATAACTTTTTCATTAATCTCATCAATTATGTTATTGTCATCCAAATAAAAATGTTGATAGTATCTTAAGGATGTTTTACCTCTGTCATTATAATTTATATTTAAAACATAAGGATAGTCCTTTTTATCTAACTTAGGAATGATTAAGTTAGCAATAGTGTGATCATCTTTAATAATAATGTTTCTTTTATTAATATTTGATTTAATCACAGATTTACCTGTAAGAGTATCAATGATTTCATAAGATACTTTACCCGTTTTTGAAGTAATAGTCATATACAATTCTATTACCTGGTCAGAATTAAAATTAGTATAACAATCTCCTGTCAGCATATCCATCTTATCCACATATGGATACATTACATTATATAGTATATTATCCTTTTTGATAATTATAATGGGAGATGTATCCAATCCCTTTGAAATAGTTGGTATCATATCTTCTTTATTTCTTATATATGTAAATGAAACCAGCATAGATATTAGCAAAATCAATAATATTAATCTGAAACCTAGTTTTTTCACGTAATCACATCCTTGCAGTCCTCTTGAAATTATATATTTAATAAGTAGCATATACTCTTATATAAAAGTTATCAGAGGCAACTACAAATGTCAATTATAATGACATTTTTTTCTGCAATTTTAGTGAAATAAGACTATTATTCTTATGTCTTTAATATTATATACCTCATACAAATTATCTTTATAATATTTGACGTATCACAATTACATAATTACAATTAAACTAGGTAGATTTATAATTAAGGCAAATTTGGGAGGTAAAGCTTATGGGGAAAAGAGCACCAAAAACTGATACTTGGTGGAAAAATGGGGTTATCTATCAAATCTATCCTAGAAGTTTTATGGATAGTAATGGAGATGGTATAGGCGATATCAAAGGTATAACAAGAAAACTTGATTATCTCAATGATGGCACAGAAAATTCTCTAGGAATTGACGCAATATGGCTGTCACCAATATATCCCTCTCCTATGAAGGACTTTGGATATGACATTAGTGATTACATGGATATTGATTCAATGTTTGGAAGCCTAGATGATTTTAAAGTTCTTTTACAAGAAGCTCATAAACGTAACATACGAATTATTATGGACCTGGTAATTAATCACTCGTCCGATGAACATCCTTGGTTTATTGAATCCCGCAAAAGCAAAGATAGTGTGAAAAGAGACTGGTATCTTTGGCAGCCAGCTGATAAAAAACGTCCTAACAACTGGATATCTTACTTTGAATTACATAATGCTTGGTGGCTTGATAAAACAACCAACGAATATTATCTAGGTACATTTACTAAAAATCAACCAGAAGTCAATTGGAGAAACAAAGACCTAAAAAAAGCTATGTATGATGTAATAAAATATTGGTTTGATATGGGTATTGATGGATTTAGAATGGATGTAGTCAATTGGTACATAAAAGATAAGAGTTTAAGGAATAATCCATGGAAAATATCCTTTTCTCCTCCTTCATTGCAAAAACATATATATGATAGAAATCAACCAGAAAGTCATCAGATATGTAAAGAGATTAGAGATATCACTAATACGTACAAAGATAAAGTCCTTATTGGAGAAATCTATACCAATGACGTGAAAGAAGCAGTATCATATCACGGTTCTAATAATGATGAATTGCATATGGCTTTCAACTTTAACTTCTTATTCCAAAAATGGAGCGCAAAATCATTCTATAATAGTATAATGGATTGGTATAATCTACTACCAACTGATTCATGGCCGAATTTTACTCTTAGCAATCATGACCAACCAAGACATTATTATCGTTACAAACATGGTAATGACTCTGATGCAAGAGCCAAAGTTGCTGCTGCTATGTTACTTACCCTGAAAGGAACTCCGTTTATATATTATGGTGAAGAAATAGGAATGACCTGTGAAAAAATACCTAAAAATTCACTGAAAGATCCTCTAGGTATTAAGGGATGGCCTATAATCAAAGGCAGAGATTCCGAAAGAACACCTATGCAGTGGGACAATACCGATAATGCGGGTTTTTCTAATAATACTCCATGGCTTCCTATCAATAAAGATTATACACATAAAAATGTTGAAAGCCAAAAAGATGACCCTGACTCATTATTATCTTTTTATCGCTCACTAATATGGTTTAGAAAAAATACACCTTGTCTATCAAATGGTGATATAGAATTCCTGATACAAGAACCAAATAAAATCCTTGCCTATAAAAGAACTTATAAACAAGAACAATGCATAATAATACTTAACTTTTCTAGTAAAACAATTCCTTGTCCTATTAATATAGCTAAGAACTATAATGTTTTGTTTAGTACCCATAGAAAAAAATACAGTCCTTTCAAACTAGAGAATATCAAACTTAATCCATATGAAATCATTATAGCTGATTAAGAGATAATTCAAATAAACTTTACTTAGAAATCTAATTCAAATAGAAATTTAGCAAAATTCTATCTATAAAATCCTTATATGTGTTTGGAAGGGGTGAGTTATCGGGATTAAAAGATAGAATTATGCTATAAACCTACTTAATTAACCTAACGCCACATCTAATGTCATCATTACAGCAAATCCAATCAAAGTACCTATTGTTGCTATATCAGAATGTTTTTCATATTGTGACTCAGGTATTAATTCTTCTACAACTACATATATCATAGCTCCTGCTGCAAAAGCTAGAGCATATGGTAAAATAGGTTTCATAACTATGACTGCTAATGCACCAAGAACACCTGCTATAGGCTCTACAATACCAGATGCTTGACCATAGAAGAAGCTTTTTCTTCTCGACACTCCTTCTCTCCTAAGGGGGATAGAAACAGCGGCCCCTTCTGGAAAATTCTGAATTCCAATACCAATAGCTAGCGCTACTGCACCTGCAATCGTTGCAGATGGTAAATTTGCCGCTACTGCACCAAAAGCGACTCCTACAGCTAACCCTTCTGGTATATTATGAAGAGTAATTGCAAGAACTAATAAAATACTCCTCTGCCAGCTGGTCTTAATACCTTCTGCATTATCAGTGGAAACTCCTCTATGTAGGTGAGGCATTATCTTATCAACTATCCCTAGAAAAGCTCCTCCTGCCAAAAATCCTACCAAAGCTGGAATGAATGAAGGTATAGAAGAAGATTCTTCAGTCATTTCAATAGCTGGTGCTAATAATGACCAAAAACTTGCTGCTATCATAACACCTGCCGCAAAACCTAACATACCATCAAGAACTTTTTTATTTATTGTCTTGAAAAAGAATACAAGCGATGCACCTAAAGCAGTTAAAAGCCATGTAAATAATGTTCCTATCAAAGCTTGTATTACTGGATCCAGACTTAAAAACCAATTAGCCATATTATCCCTCTTTTCCCTTGTATATTTATATTACAATATACAAACCATAATTAATAATTATTATTTGTTAATTAATATTATTATATCATATTTCCTACAATATGCAATTAATTTATGATAAAAAATATACTAGGGATACTTGATAAAATATCAAAAGTCTTTTTAATATATTAAAAAGGGTATTCAAAAAATCACCTTTTCAAATACCCTTTTTTATCATATATAATATTCTTCATCATCTATATTCTTAAGCCATTGATTTTTGTTAACTCTTTTTTGTTTTACCTTTGGTTTACGATGAATATCTTTTGTTTCTTTTGTCTTACCTTTAGTTTTATTATTATGTTTTTTTATCCTCTGTTCTTTATCAAGCTCTTTTACTACCTCTTTTCTAGGCATCTCTTTTCTTTCCTCCATTGATAATATATTGATCTTGTTTAAAAATCATTATACCTTTATATCTATAAAATCCCCCCAAATACATATTTTTATAAATAATTATAAATAGCTATCATCTAATGTTCAGGAAGTTTAATTCTATATCTATTATTATACTATCTAACAAGAAATTTTCATAGTAGAAATTAAGACATAAGTAAAAATTCTGATAGCTTTATAAATTTTCATTAAATGAATTTATCAAAATCGGTAATTTTTTCTTCGAACAAAGTTATTCTCATATCTAATTTATCGACTTTCTCCTGTAACTTCTTTATTCTTTTATCAACACTAAGGTTAGAATCTGGAATTACATCCTCAATATTTTTGATACCAAAATACTGTAGACACCCTAACAAGATTTTATCTGCCATGTCATCAATAAAATCTTCATCCTGCATCCAATCAACTTGTTCCTTCAGATCCATAAAACTTGCATCAATTAATATTCCCTGCATATTCAAGTGTTTCAGAACATAGTTATTTGAAGCCTTTATACCTCCACTAATATTATCAAATTGATTATTGATTAAATTAGCTAGGTTCCTGCTTTCAGTATCATTGTTTAAATATAAGATTTTCAGACTATTATCAGTATCATCCCAGTTACAAGCCTTAGGGTCATATTGCAATGCTATGTAAACAGATACCCTATCACCTGAGATATCGTCGTATTTGTTTAAATATGTAGTATAATTCACATTAGCTCTATTTATTCGTATTTCCAATGACATATCATATTCTTCAGGAGAGACATCCAATACTATAAAATTCAAATTCTTAGCTTTTTCAATAAATTTATTCATAATATCATTATTAAATTTCCTACGTTTAATATAATTGTCATCCTTCACTATAGGTAGTGCCAACCCATCAGAACCATAAATCTGTTGACTATAGCCTGAATCAACAATCACCAAAGGAAGATATCCCAACTTATCCTTTAATTTCATACCAAAACCATCCATATATTCTTATTACTAGTATATGCATGTAAATAAAATTATACATATTTTTTTATCAAATAACTTTATATTTTATTCAAATAAATATTTATGGACAGAATATCTTAAGATAGTAGATATTCTGCCCTTAATCATAAATGATGATTAGCTGATAGCTTCAAATTGAGCCATATAAAGATTATAGTAGATACCCTCTTGATTCATTAATTCATCATGGTTACCACTTTCAAGTATATTCCCTTTATCAACAACAAATATTCTATTTGCCTTCTGGATAGTTGATAATCTATGAGCAATAACAAAAGAGGTTCTGTTCTTAAGTAATTCCTCAATACCTTTTTGTACTAATCTTTCCGTATGTGTATCTATACTTGAAGTTGCCTCATCAAGGATAAGAATCTTAGGTTTAGATAACATGATTCTAGCAAAAGCAATCAATTGTCTTTGTCCTACTGATAATTTTGTACCTCGTTCATTAACTGCTGTATCATATCCTTTTTCAAGTTTCATAATGAATTCATGGGCATGAACAGCTTTAGCTGATTCTATTATCTCTTCGTCCGTGGCATCAAGTTTACCATATCTTATATTATCCTTGATTGTTCCAGTAAACAAGAATGTATCCTGTGTCATGATACCCATTTGACTTCTCAGACTTTCAATAGATACATCTCTAATATCTATACCATCTATTTTAACTGTTCCTTCATTAACATCGTAGAATCTGCTTAATAGATTGACTATAGTGGTTTTACCTGCACCAGTAGGTCCAACTAACGCTATTGTCTCACCTTCTTTAATATTGAAAGAAACATCCATTAACACTTTAACCTTCTCATCATATCCAAATGTAATATTATTAAATGTAACATTTCCTTTTATGGAAGGCATGGTTTTTGCATTGCTTATATCCTTAATATCAGGTTTAGTATCTAATATCTCAAAAATCCTTTCAGCTCCTGCTATATTAGTTATCAGCTGGTTATAAAAGTTACTTAGATTCATTATAGGCTGCCAGAACATACCAACATAAGTAGTAAAAGCAATCAATGTACCAACTGTTATTTCATTCTTAGAAGATAAATTTACCCCTATCAAGAAAACCATGATTGTACCGATACCCCAAGATATTTCAACCATAGGCCAGAATATATCATTGAGCCTCACAGCATTTATAAATGACCTTTTGTGTTCTCTTAATAATTCCCTAAAAGTCTTACTTGTATATTGCTCAGCTGTAAAGCTCTGAACTACACGTATACCAGAAAAATTTTCATGGGTATACGCATTCATATTAGAATTTTTCTTCCTGAATATCTGCCACCTTCTATGTGCTCTTACCTGTACAAAGTACATACCAAATACTAAAAATGGTAATAAAGCTAACGCACCTAAGGCAAGTTTTACATTTAATACAAACATGATTATAAGTACAACTATCAATGTTACAAAATCAGGAATTAGTGAAATGACACTGTTTGTCAAAACACTTTTCAATGAGTTAACATCTCCTATGACTCTTGCTAATACCTTACCTACAGGTCTATTATCAAAAAAGTTAAAGGATAATTTTTGAAGATGTTCATATAATTCCTGTCGTATTTCCATTAGTACCCTATTGGAAACCTTTGACATTATTACAATCCTTTTCTTCATACAATATCTACTGATCAAATTCATTATTATTGCAATTATTCCTATAACATATAACCCTTTAGCATTAAACTTTTTAATATAATCATCAATAGCAATCTTCATTAATATAGGATTCAATACGTTTACTGTGATTATTAAACCCATGATTATTAATACATGAATAATCTCTTTTTTATATTTCTTCATGTAACTGAACAATCTTAGTATTGTTACTTTTTTCAATTCCTCTTTTGATTGCTCATCTTCTCTAAAGTTATTTACTGCCATATTAACACCTCCGAATATTTTCTACATGTTTACCAGTCATAAAATTCTATACCGCATATCCTTCGTATTGTTCTTTTAAGGTGTCGTAGTAACGGCCTTTCATTTTGATAAGAGAATCATGGTTACCTCTCTCCACTATCTTTCCATCTTCAAGTATAATAATCTCATCTGCATTTTTTACTGCTGAGATTCTATGAGCAACTATTATCTTAGTGATATCATCTTTCTTATCAATTTCTTTTTGAATTTTGTGTTCTGTTTTCATATCAAGAGCTGATGTGGAATCATCAAAAATAATTATTTTACATTCTTTGGCTAAAGCTCTTGCTATACTAATTCTTTGTTTCTGTCCCCCAGATAAACCAATACCTCTTTCACCTATGACTGTATCATATCCCTCTTCCATATGTTCAATGAAATCATCTGCTTTTGCACTTTGTGCAGAATTGATTATTACATCGTTTGCTAATAAATCACCATACCCGAAACTAATATTTTCTTTTATAGTATCTGAGAACAAAAACACATCCTGCATAACCACAGAGATATTCTCACGCAAATTAGTCAATTCAATATCATTAATTCTTTCGTTATCAATCAATATCTCTCCATCTGTTGTATCATAAAATCTTTCCAAAAGATTGATTATAGATGTTTTTCCTGAGCCAGTAGCACCCATGATAGCAAGAGTCTTACTTGGTAGAATCTTGAAACTGATATCATCAAGAACCTTCTTACCATCTAATTCAAGCGATACATTATTAAATTCAACTTTTCCTTTAGGTTTATCTAACTTAGCAGGTTTATTTGCATTCTTGATTTCTGGTTCTTCGACAAATATTTTATCTATCTTCTTAGCTGATGCCTTTGCTTCTGCCATTAGGTTGCTAAGAAATCCAAATGACCTCATTGGCCAAATTACCATATTCATATAACCAGTGAATTTTACCAGAGTACCTACTGTCAAATCCTCACCAATTACCATTGAACCACCAAATACGATAACTAGTATTGGCAATATATTAGTCAACATCTCAATACTAGGAAAAAATCTTGACCATATTCTTGCTTGTTCCATGTTCAATTTGTAATAACCTTCGTTATGTGCTAAAAATTTCTTTATTTCATGTCTTTCCCTAGCAAACGCCTTAACTAATCTTATACCAGCTATATTCTCTTGAGCTGTTGTATTAAGGGTAGCATTTTGTTCACTAATCTTCTCATATGTAGCCCCTATTTTTTTCTCCAACAAGATTGCCATATAAGCAATAAAAGGTAATGTTATAAACGCTAGTAATGATAATTTAGCACTTATTCTAAACATAAAAATTGTTGCTATAACAAAATATATTATTATCTCTATAAATAACATGAGTCCAAAACTAATACCTTCCCAGACTCTATCAGCATCATCTTTGATTCTTGACATTAATTCCCCTGTATTTTTTCTATCAAAAAATCCAAGTGAAAGGCTTTGAATATGATCAAACAAATCTTGTCTAAGCCCACATATAATATTAGAACCTGCAAAATCAAACATTATCTCTTTTATATATCCCAGTACAGCCCTACCTAGAGTAATACCAATAAGCCCAGTTATAAGACCTTTGAATATACTTATATTTCCACCCTCAATAACATCATCAATTATTGTTCCTGTTATCATAGGCGTAAATAAGTCTAAAACTATACTACTCAATAAAGCAATACTTCCGAAGAAATACAAATACCAATATTTCCTCATATAATGCAAAACTCTCTTCATATTAATCCTCCTTACAAACCTCAAAATAATAGATTAGAAAATAAAAAAACCATGGCATAATTATCCCATGGTCAATTAATATAAAATATCAAAAAAGCCATAGGCACATAACCCATGGCTCACGTATCATATAAATAGATAAATTCTAATCTACTATCTGAGGCAGGGTCATCTCATATTTATCAAAGTTATTATCATTGATTAATTGATTTTTTATGTCTTTAACTATTCTTATTTTATTTAACATAACTCTACCTCCTTTTTTAATATTTATTAATAATAATTCTTTTATAATATTACACAAATATTTTTATTTTGTCAAACACTTTTTTAATAATATTATATTCATCAATGGTCCAAATATTACTTTTGGACCGAAAAAAAGCACCTGTATAAGGTGCTTTTTTAATATATGTTATGTAATTAGAGTATAAATATACATCTAATTACTCATATTGTTAGGAATTAGTTATTATCAGTAGTAGTATCTTCTGCATCATCTGTAGTTGCATTATCTTCTGGAGTTTTGTCGTCAGAAGCATCATCTTTTGATGTATCATCTGTTGAACCGTCATCTTTAGATGAATCATCATTTTTAGTCTCATCTGATTTATCTGTATCAGTAGTACTGTCTTCTTCTTCAACAGTATTTCTTGATTGTCTTACTACAATAGTCTTTACAACTTCTTCGTTTTCTTCTACTGTATATTCTTTTTCCCATTCTTTGTATTTAGCATCAAATGCTTGATACTTTAACTGTTCGATTGCAGAATCTTTAATTTTTTGTTCTTGATCTTTAAGAGCTTGGATATCTTCTTCTGTTGGCTCAATAATTTCTTCTAATTTAATAATGTGATATCCAAATGATGTTTCTACAAGCTCACTAACATCGCCTGGTTCCATGCTGAATGATACTTCAGTGAACTCTGGAGCAAAATTAGAACCTCTACCAAATGTATACTCTCCGCCCTTATCTTTTGAACCTGGGTCTTCTGAGTATTCTTTTACTAAAGCTTCAAAATCTTCTCCTGCTTTGACTTTAGCTAATACTTCTTCTGCTTTTGTTTTAACTTCAGCTTTTTTATCCTCAGGTAATGGTTGGCCTGCATCATCTGTTGTTATTAATAATATATGTCTTACTCTTACTTGCTTAGCATAATAGTCATATCCATTTTCTTGGTAACCTTTATACTCTTGACTTTGGTCTAATAATGCATTTAGTTCTTCTTCATCAGCTTCATAATCTTTCATTTCTTGTTCAAATAAAGCTTGAGTCAATGTTTGCTGTTCAAGAAGTTTTTTAACAACATCTAGAGTAATTCCATCTTCTGCCATTTTATCTTTACCGAATTGTTCTTCATATTTATTTAAGAACTCTTCAGCTGATTTTTCATTATTTTTAGCATCTTCATCAGATATTTCTACACCTTTTTCTTTTGCTACTAAAGCTAGTATATTAGAACTCTCTGCAGAAAATAACGCGTTTTCTTTTGCTATATCAACTACAGTTTTATTATCTTCTAGCTGCTGGTCCCATACATCAGGTCCAAACATTCCTTCATATTGCGCTTCTATTTGTCTTAAACGTAAATTAACTTCCCCTAGAATAACATTATGTTCACCATTTATTGTCGCTACTACTTTTGTTTCTGTGTCCTTATTATCAGTAGCTTTACCTTTGCTACAACCTGCGAACATAACTGTTGCCATTGCAAGCACTAAACATACTGAAATAAGCTTGTTGACTTTCTTCATTATTATTGCCACTCCTTTTATTTTCTTTAGTGAAATAAAAATATAAAATTATAAATTAACAATATATAACATATATTTCAATCTCTAGGCTTATTATATTTTAAATGATTTTCATAATAAAATCAAATTAAAATTAATTGGAAAATAATTTCTTATCTTTTATGAATTTTTTATTGTCATGATTGTTCCTTTCTAGTATTAACAATTCAACTTCATTTGTCTGGCTAAGGACGTTGTTCTCAATATCTTTTGTTAACAATCTACGAAGTTTGCTTCTCATAGTTTGACCTAAAACTAATCTAGTAATTTGCATTGATTTAATAAATTCCACTATCTTACTTGGTACATCTTTACCGCTTAAGAAATGGACTTCTCCACCTAACTGCTTTCCATACTCAAATAATTCTTCTAATAACTCTATAGATTGTTCATTCTTGAATATACTCATCCCTTTTTCAACATGTAGTATATGAAGCTCTCCATTTATCTCATTTGCGATTTCTGCACCTTTTCTTATTAATCTTTTTGAGTTCTTCTGTATAGTTATACACACTAGTACTTTTTCTACGTCTTGACTCATATACAAGCCCCCTTAATTACTCTTAAGGTAATATTTCAATTAAATGATTTACCTTAAGTACAGTGCCATTATAACATGTAATAAAATGTTATTCTACAAGTTAAAGAAAACTTCAATAATTGTTAACAAATTATTCATTATTGTTTATATTTACTTAGTAATTATTAAAAATAGATTAAGACTTTATCAAAAAAGTATATCTATCTCTTGGTTTTCTATATAAAATAATAAAAAGAACTACAATTAAGTAGTTCTCATTTAATATTATTATGATGGCCCATTATCCTACCATAAACAGCTGATTCACTGTCATGCTTATATTTCATAGGAAATAATTTGCACATTCTGTCCATTAACTCTTTATAAAACAACTCTTCTGCATGTTCACTATTAAAATCATTATTTTTTCTATTGAACCAATTTTTGTATTTTACTTCTTCAGATGATTTTAATTCTGACTCAATCTCTTTAACATCTTTCCACTTACCAGTATTTAATATTTTTTCAATACTACTTTCAAGAGCAAAAACATCCGAATCCTTACATTTCACAAACTGTCACTCCTCGCAAAATTAGTTTTTAATATAAGCTATAAAATGTATTATTGTCTATTTAACTTATATATTAAATTTATTTTATTATTCCCTACTTCATTCATATTTATTACTTGAGGAAATTAAGTTGGTTATGATTCATTTATAATAAAATGACCATTTTGTAAGAAAACGTATTATATACTATGAATCTTATTCAAAAAAGTCAGGATATCTATAATAATATGGTTTTGGATAACATATTGGTTTTCTGTAACATCTTCTTCTAGATCTTCTACATCTTCGTCCATACATTTCATTCACCAGCATGACTTGAATTGTATTTCTTAACCATCTATTAGGTTTTCTGTAGAACCCGCATCTTTTGCTTGAAGGCTCTATTTCACTATCATCTATATTGTTATTCTCTATTTTTTCTGTAAATTCCTTTATATCTATTGTATTATCTTTTTCTACTGCTTCGTAGATTTTATCTGTTATCATTTCTATGAACTCTTTCTCTGGGTAATCATCATACATGTAGCTTCCACTATGATCCATCTTATCGCATTCTTCATCAATGTAATATTGAATTTTTTTGCAAACTTCAGGATATAGGACTCTCATTTTCTTTTTATCCATCTCATCCATACCATTATAATCTTCTACTGGCATTTGAATAGGAACTTGCATATTAGGGTTCATATACATTCCAGAGTCATATTTTCTGTCATAGCCGTTTTTACTATATCGATTTTGGTTATATTTATTCTGATTATATCTGTTGTCATTATATCTATTTTGACTGGAACCATTTTTTCTATACCCATAATTACCGTACCCAAAGGTATCATCTCTTCCATCTGTCACAGAATATGGATTATAATAGTATTGGTAAGGGTCTTTATATTTATCCACTTTAAAATCCTCCAATTTATATGTCAATATAAATATATGCTTCTTAAATGGTTTGGTTCTTAAATATATCAATATTTTTTTATATTAGCTCCTATGGAAAGAAATTTTTCTACTACGTCTTCATATCCTCTTTCAATATACTTTATATCATTTATTACTGTTTTACCCTCTGCACATAATCCAGCTAACAAAAGAGCAATTCCACCCCTGAGATCTGAGGCATATACATTAGCTCCCATTAACTCATTCACCCCTACAATTATACAGCTTCGTCCTTCTACTTTTGCATTTGCCCCCATTTTAATCAGCTCACCTACATGCATGAACCTGTTTTCAAAAATGGTCTCAACTATAACACTAGTTCCTTCTGCAATAGACATCAATGCCATGAAAGGAGCTTGCATATCTGTTGGAAATCCAGGAAATGGAAGTGTTGTTATGTCAACAGCCTTTATTTTACCATTACTTTTTACTCTAATTCTATCATCATTAGCCTCAACGGTTACATTACTTTCTTCAAGTTTTGCAATAATAGGATTAACGTGATCAAGAATAATATTTTCTATAGTTAAATCACCACCAGTTATTGCTGCTGCTATCATGAATGTACCAGCTTCCATCCTGTCTGGAATTATCTCATGTCTAACACCATGCAATTTGGATACACCTTCTATAATAATAGTATCTGTTCCAGCACCTTTGATATCAGCCCCCATCTTAAGTAGAAAATTAGCTAAATCTACAATCTCAGGCTCAATGGCGGCATTTTCAATAGTGGTCTTACCTTCTGCCATAACTGCTGCCATCATTATATTCTCTGTTGCACCTACACTAGGAAAATCTAAATATATCTTAGCCCCGATAAGCTTCTTAGCTATTGCTTCAATGTATCCGTGCTCCATGCTTATATGAGCCCCTAAAGCTGTCAATCCTTTTATATGAAGGTCAATAGGTCTATTTCCAATAACACATCCTCCAGGCATACAAATCTTGGTTTTTCCTTTTCTTGATAGCATTGGACCTAACATAAGGACAGATGCTCTTATCTTCTGTCCTATATCTTCACATGTCATATCAGTTGATTTAATATCATCTGCTCTGACATCCAATATTTTATTTTTTTTATCCCAATCTATTTCTACACCTATATTAACTAAAATGTCTTTCATATTTTTCACATCAGTCAGGTCAGGTACGTCTTCTATATAACAATGCTCATTTGTCAATATAGATGCAGCTATTATTGGTAGAACAGCATTTTTTGAACCACTTATCTTAACATTACCTCTTAGCTTACTGCTTTTCATTATTTCTAATTTATTCAAGTCATCTTATCCTCTCATATAGTGCTATATAAATAATAATCTCTACTACTTACTTATTGATTAAATCTTAATAATCAATGGTTATAACTGGAATAGCAGCATATAAATAGGTCATATCTTCTAATTCATTATAAGTCAATGCCAGATCAACATTGATTTTTTCGCCTTCAGTGATTATATGTTCATCAATATATCTGGAATATCCATAAATGCTGTATATGTTTTCTGTTTTGAAACTATCTTTTACCTGACAGCTCATCTTATTTGCAATCTGCTTAACTATCTCTTTTGCCTTAGATTCATCCAACTTTCCTTTGTGCTTACTTGTAATAGTGAGATTATCTCTCGCATCCATATTCATTTCTTGGAATATCTCAGTGATCTTGTCTCTGAAATAGAGTATGCTGCCACATTTATCATTTAGAACAATATTTATGACTATATAATTCTCTACCTTTAATCCATTATTAGCCACTTCTTCTATAATTTCTACTACTTTAATTGTTGTATCTGCTTCTTTTGTTTTCTTATTGATACTATAGACTTTTTTGAATTCTTTAGAATTATAATCTTCATTGTATTCTGGTTCTAATCCCAGCTTATTTACAACTTCTAGAGCAAGTTTTTCCATTTCTGATTTAGTCATATAACTTTTACTATACTCTCCCCACATATTCAGATCGGTTTCACAGAGTGTAAAATTGACTTCGTTAAAAGTTGTCAGTAATTTTTCTTCACCATTTACAATCATCTTTTCTACATCATTAGCTACTATCAGTGCAGCAAAAACCAAAATAATACATGTAATTTTCCTTAACATAAAAAATCCCCCAATCTCATACTTTAATATATTAGAAGTATGAACACTTAGGGGGAATTTTATTCAATTTACACCAAGTAATTATTATATATCATAATATTATTTTATCGTATAATTAGTCTGTAATACTCTTGACAAAATAGTCGCACATTGTTGTCTTGTAGCCTTCATATTAGGTTTATATGGATTATAGAAAACATCTATATCCCTGACTATATCTGCTTTTGCCATATTGACAAAGTTCTCATTGCTCCAGTGATTAACTGTAGGCGCTTTGTAACTACTTGATTCATCATGGAATCTAAAAGTCTTATCTATTATTTTCAAGACTTCACCAATAGTTATATCTCCCTTAGGATTACAAAGCCCATTACCATTTCCTGATACAATACCTTTATTAGCTAAAGTCATAATATACTTCCTGCCCCAAAAAGCATTATCTACATCTTTAAAAATAGATTCTGATCCAGTATCAATCTCATAATCAGCAGTCGCAGCCAACATGGCAAAAAATTCAGCTCTAACTACATTATTATTAGGCTTGAATGAATTATCTTCATAACCATTAATAATACCTCTATCATATAAATTAAGTATATCGTATCTATTTACTTTATCCTCTGGTAGATCAGTTAGAATATCTTGCTCAGCCTTTTGCATCTTCAAGATGATTCTCACTGGAAAATTTATTCTATCTATAGTCATTTTATTAAACCCTTTTGGAATGTTACTTCCAACTCTATATGTTACTTCCAAAACATTATCATTAGTCAAATAATAACTTATTATTTGTATTTCATCGTTATTATCATCAGCATTCCAAGATAATTCTATCTCTCCGTTAGTTTCAGAATACTGAGTAAAATTGTATATTACTCTGCTAGAAACAGCGGACACCATAGTTGTGTTAATAAATAGACTGGTTATTATTGTAAGTATTATAACATATTTTTTCATTAAACTCATTCCTCCCCTCTAGACTTTTTTATCACTCAATCTTGGACCATATGCTAAATACTTCTCCATACTTCATACTGTCTTTTGCCCTTATATCATTGGCATTGCTAATCAATCCAAGTTTTACTGCTTTTGCAATACTCTCCTTATAAGCACTATCTATAGTCGAATCCTTCTTAAGATTACTAAGAACATTGCTGTCATATTTTATTGATTTGTCATTCATTATCTCATAAGTCCTAACAAACATATTGAATCCTGCTTCTCTTGACACTGTTGACTTGTCATGGGTACCTGTTTTACTTATTCCAGAATTAGTCAAATGTCTCATAGTATTCTTATCAATATATTTAGCTAGATCAATATTTCTTTCTTCAGTTAATATTCCATACATAATATTCAACATTTGATTTTCAGTAATATTATTATCTGGATTATAATTATCAAGTCCACTTATCTTATATTTACCAGCTATTTCTTTTCTTGCAGCTTCAGACCAGTGAGTTGGAACCGTAGGAGTTACAGTATCCATTTTTTCTTGATCCGTTATATATAATCCAAAAACTCCTAATGAACCTGTGTTAAATGTAACGTTACCAGAGTAAGTATTATATTTACCTTCTATCTCCTGCCATTTATTATGTTTTGAATCCTTTCTATAGGTAATGACTTCTTTTCCATACAAACCATATCTAGGTTTGGCTTTTACGTTAATCATCATTTCTTTATCAGTATACTTTATTTCATTAGTACCTTTATCCGTTGAAATATACATTCCTAGTTTCTG